>JARKQF010000158.1 GCA_029973975.1 Paludibacter sp. | reverse complement strand
TATTGCCGATGCAGGTTTACCTAATGATAATGAAGCAAAACTGACTACCTGGGAATCGACTCACAATGTTACTACTTTGGGTACCTGGGGACATGTGCAGGACTATTTTGGTTCAGCTATTTCACGCTGGAAACCCACAGATGTTTATAAAGGAACCTGTATAACAATTGGTGTAGGGGGCTATGAATGGGCGATCAAAAACGGAACAAACCCATATCAGGCTAATGTAGTCAGACTAACCAAGAATGCGTTGGACGAATTAAAAGGGAGTGTTTCCGGACTTAATGCGGTAATCGAATTAGGTATGAGGCTGAAATTCAATCAGAATTTATTATCCATCGATCATAATAACCAGATTGGCAAAGTAAGTCTATATAATGTGAATGGATCTCTTTTGCATGTATACAATGGTGAAAATATACGTGAAGGAGTTGATGTCTCTACTTTGAGTGGTGGAATGTATATCCTTAAAATATTCGATAAAGCAGGTAATCCTGTTGCAGCTCATAAGTTTGTAAAGTAATCCTGTTTAGCCTTTTGTAACTCTCATCTTTTTTGTTCTGATAGTTTTTCTAAATGAGATGGGAGTTACATTAATCACATTGTTATTAATTAATGTATGATGATAAAATCATCACATAGGGTTATTTTGTGTAGTATTGCCGGCATAATGTCGTTTATGCTTACAGTAATTCATGCACAGGAGTTTTACAATGAATTGTATCGCCCTCAGTATCATTTTACTGCAAAGGATGGCTGGATTGGAGATCCCTGTGGATTAACAAAGTACGATGGTAAATATCACTTTTTTTGGTGGGGACACGCAATGTCCACTGATTTAGTCCATTGGAAACAACTGGACTGGCCAATGCTCGGAGGAACAGGTTTCAGTTATTTTACCGGTTCAATAGTGGTGGATACAAATAACACGGCAGGGTTCAACACGAGAGGTAAAGTTCCCATGGTTGCAATCTATACATCTGCACAGTCTACAGGATTACAAAATCAGTCCATATCTTACTGCAATTCGGATGACGTTAATTATAACCGTTTTCAGTATTATCAGGGGAATCCGGTTCTCGACATAAACAGCAATTCATTTCGTGATCCGGATGTCATCTGGCATGAACCAACAAAAAAATGGGTTATGAATATTGTCCTCGCGGATGAAAGAAAGGTGCTTTTTTATGCTTCACAAGACCTCAAAAAATGGGATTATCTGAGTTCTTTCGGCCCAATGGCAGCCCGTCAGGAAATCTGGGAGGTGTCAAGCATGGTACAATTACCCGTAAATGGAAATCATGAATTTAAGAAGTGGGTGTTGATTGTAGGGATGGGACCCAATAAAGCCGAATACTTTGTGGGAAATTTTGATGGGACAAGTTTTACCTTAGATCCCTTATATGACTCACATTTACACCATGGATCAGGTATAGATGGTGTTGTCTTTGAATCATTTGAGAAAGATAACTTTAATGGATGGCGTGTAGAGGGGGATGCATTTGGAGCTGCTCCTGCAAATGGAACACTGGAGAATCAAATGTCTGTTTCTGGTTATATAGGAGGTAAATTAGTGAATTCGTATCATGGGGGTGATGGTAATACCGGTAAAATGATTTCTTCACCGTTCAAAATTGAGAAAAACAATATTAATTTCCTGATTGGTGGTGGAAATAGTATTGATTTAACTTGTGCACGTTTAATTGTGGACGGGCAAATAGTCAGAAGTTCTGCAGGAGATAATTTTGAGTCGTTGAGATGGAAAGGGTGGAATGTTAGTGAGTTTCTTGGAAAAGACGCTTTTATTGAAATAGTAGATGAAAGTACAGGAAGCTGGGGGCACATTCTAATTGATCAGATCATGTTCTCGGATGTGCTTATTAACACAGGACTTGAGCATACTTTGTGGGGTGATTGGGGCCCCGATTTTTATGCTGTCCGTCCGTATCGTGATTATGATGATTCAAATTCCCAGCCTTTGTGGCAAGCCTGGATGAGTAACTGGGAATACGCTACTGTAACTCCTACTGCTCCCTGGAGAGGTGTTCAGTCGTTGCCGCGCGAAATTGAACTGAAAACGTCGGAAAAAGGATTTGTCATGATTCAGCGCCCTTTCAAAGGATTTGAATCGCTTCGAAAGGAGCGGGTATATGTTGAAAATAAACCGATAACAGGTACTCAATTGTTTGATAACTTTAAACCAGCAAGAAATATATACGAAGCTAAATTCACGTTTGATTTAACAGGAGAAATAAATCAGGATTTTGGAATCAGTTTCTGTGCGAAAAGGATGTACAAAGTTGTATTGGGGTATAACGCTGCCACCTCAAATGTTTATTTTGACCGCACACAATCAGGAAATGTTTCTTTTAGCGACAGGTTTCCAAAGCGTCTGAATATTCCGGTGAAAAATAAAACGGTGCAACTTAAATTCCATGTTTTTGTGGATGAATCTACGATTGAAATCTTTATTAACGACGGAGAAAATGTAATTTCGTCATTAATTTTTCCAGCTGCGGATGCAACTGGTATTGAATTGTTTTCAAATGGTGGCACTACAAATTTATCTGCATTTGAAGGTTGGGAGTTGAATTCAATCTGGAATAATACAACGGATGTTCAGGTAGTACAGAATGATGTAGAGAAGATAGGTGTAATAGTAGATGAGCATAAAATGATGTCAATAACTGGAATTGCAGGGACCATGGATGTCAGTGTGATGAATATGGAAGGAAAAGAAATTATAAAAAAAAAGTTGTCACCCAATAAGATAATGCTAAACACGATAATTAAGCCCGGAGTTTACATTGTCAGAATTATTGCAAATGAACATGTAGTTGTAAAAAAAATACTTATAAAATAATTAGTGATTGATTAAAAACAATTAAGTCAGAATCTCATGAAAAGACAAAACAAAAAAATCAGACTTCGACAGTTACTACTGTTATTCTCAATGATCTTTTCGATCGTCGTGATGGCGCAGCAGGTTGAAGTGCGTGGTGTTGTAACATCATCGGAAGATAATCAACCGCTTATTGGCGTAAGCGTGATTGAAAAAGGTACCCGAAATGGAGTTATTACCAATCTCGACGGGAATTTCTCGATTACCGTAAAATCTCAGGATGCTGTTTTACAGTTCTCTATGGTAGGGATGCAGATGCAGGAAATAAAAGTCGGAACACAAAAGCAACTCAAAGTTGTACTGAATACGGATGCAATACTCTTGGATCAGGTCGTTGTTACCGGATACACGACAGAGAAAAAAGCTGAAATTACCGGTGCCGTTTCTGTTGTAAAATTGAGTGATGTGAGTAGTATCCCGACAGGTAATATCATGTCAACTTTACAGGGACGATTGCCGGGGGTAAATATCACGACAGATGGTCAGCCCGGTGGAACCTCCACTGCCGCAACAATCAGGGGTGTAACAACGATTAACAATAGTGCCCCGTTATATGTAATTGACGGCGTGCAAACACGTGCCAATATTGCGACGCTTTTGAATGCGAATGATGTAGAATCCATACAAGTTTTGAAAGATGCGGCATCTGCATCAATATATGGTACACAGGCTGCCAACGGGGTAATCATTATCACGACTAAAAAATCAGGAAAAGAAAAAGGAATCAGGGTAAATGTTGATGGACAGATTACTACACAGCAATATCACACCAACATTCCGCTACTTAATGCACAACAATGGGGTGATGTTTACTGGAAAGCTTATCAGAATGATGGGGTGCAACCAAGTCACGACCAATATGGAAATGGAGATACTCCGGTAATTCCGGAATTTATTGATATTGATAAAACGATGCCTGCAGGAGATACAAATTGGGCTGATGAAGTTTATCAGAGAGCATTATTGCAAAATTATAATGTCTCAGTTACAACAGCTGCTGATAACTCATCATCCTTGTTCTCATTTAACTTTTTTGATCAGGATGGATTAATTAAATACACGAATTTTCAACGATTCAATATTCGTTTAAATAATACCTATAGTTTTCTTAAAAACAAGGTTCGTTTAGGGGAAAATTTGAATGTAAGTAACTGGTCGGAAGTTCTTAAGCCCGGAGGAATTGAAGAGTTGACCATTGCTCAACATCCGCTGATTCCTGTTTATGATATCAATGGAGGTTATGCCGGGCCGACTCAGGGTCTGGGTGATAAACCCAATCCGGTACGTTTGCTAGATCAACAAAAGGATAATCGTCTCAGCCAATGGCGTATTTTCGGAAATGTTTTTCTGGAAATCGAACCGGTTAAAAATTTTGTCCTGAAAAGTAACTTTGGGTTGAACTACCGTAATGAATTTCTGTCGAATTTTGAACCCAGATGGTCTGAAGGTTCCAGCCGTGTGGTTGACAAAAATATATTATATGTAAAATCTTCCTACGACAGGGAATGGATTTGGTCAAATACCGCCGCATATTCTTTTAGTATTGATAAAAGTAATGTGAGTTTATTCGCCGGTATGGAAGCAAAAGAAACAATCTATGAATTTATGGATGCACAGAGAGATGATTACTTGGTTGAATCGATGGATTATCGATATTTGAGTGCAGGCGAGGGAACACAGACAAATGGAGGACTAAAAGACCGGACAACTCTGGTTTCGTATTTTGGTAAATTAAATTATGCTTACAATGATCGCTATTTGTTTTCGGCTACTATCAGGAATGATGCTTCATCCAGATTCGGCGCCAATAATAACTCGGCCTATTTCCCTGCCGTATCAGCAGGTTGGAGGGTTACCGAGGAGGATTTTATGAAAGGAATTGATGTTTTGTCAGACCTGAAGATTAGAGCAAGTTGGGGACAAAATGGTAATGATCAAATGGATAATGAGGCAACATATACAAAGTACTTATTTAATCTCACAACAGCAGGTTATGACCTTGCCGGCATCAATCAGGGGACAATCTATAACGGGATCATCAAACAACGTTCAGGTAATCCTGATATAAAGTGGGAGGTGACGACACAAACAAATTTTGGACTTGATCTGGCTATGCTTAAAAACAGACTGACTTTAACCTTGGATTATTACATCAAGAAAACCGATGATATGTTGATTGATCGTCCGTATATTGCCGTGATTGGGGAGGGTGGCTATATGTCGTATAATGGTGCCTCTCTTAAAAACAATGGTATCGAAGGTACTGTTACCTGGCGTGATGTTGTAAACAAAGACTTTTCTTATGAAGTGTCTTTCACAGGAACAGCCTACAAAAATGTGATTACTGATCTTCCCGAAGATATTTATTATACCTGGGGAGGTGGTAATGGAATTGATCAGAGTATTGTTGGTCAACCTCTGGGTTCCTGGATGGGATATAAAACAAATGGAATTTATAAAACAGATGATGAGTTAAACGATGGAATCAGCCAGCCAGGCAAAGGAATCGGACGTATCCGGTATATGGATCTGAATGGTGACAGTATTATCAATGATAAGGACAGAACTTGGTTAGGTACAGACTTGCCGAAATTTGTAGGTGGATTGAATGTTGCGGTAAATTATAAATCATTTGATTTTTCCATGTTCTGGAATGGTATAGTAAGGAAAGCATGGAATAACTCAAAATTCTACACAGACTTCTTCCAGTTATGGACAGGAAATCATGGAACGACTTTATTAAATGCATTTGACCCGGTTACAAATCCGGATTCGAACATTCCAGCTTTAACAGCGGTGAATACCAATGAGGAGAACCGTACCTCTGAATATTTTATAGAAGATGGTTCGTATGTAAAATTGAAGAATATTCAAATAGGATATACTGTTCCCAAAAATGTATCAGAAAAACTCGGAGCATCCAATATCCGATTCTATCTGCAGGGTCAAGACTTGCTGACAGTTACAAAATATACCGGAGCCGATCCTGAAGGATTAGGATATCCTTATCCTCTACCCCGTACATTTACTTTCGGATTTAATTTTAACTTTTAAAAGCAGACAGTCATGAAATTCAAATTAGTAACATTAATGATAATGATCTTAGGATTCTTCGCTTGTAGTGATGATTTTTTGGATTCAAAGCCGCAGGGGAAACTCAGCGATGAAATTTTAAGTACGCCGGCTGCAATTGATGCCTTATGCACGTCAGCATATTCAGCTTTAGCCGGACCCGAAGGGAGTGACCAAGCCTTTCTTTCTCCTACAACCAATTGGATCTACGGCGATGTTCGCGCCGAAACAGCATATAAAGGTGGTGGTGGTATTTCTGATATCTGGGAGTTCCATGCATTTGAAACTTTTACAGGGGTTTATGCGACTAATGGATTGTTAGACCGCAAATGGTTTCACATGTATATAAGTGTACAAAGGGCAAATAATGCAATCAGGAGACTGAACGAAGTGAGTGTTGAAGATGTACCATTGAAAAATGTTCGTTTGGGAGAAATGCGTTTCCTGCGTGCTCATTATTTCTTCGAACTTAGCAGGTTATTTAACAAGATTCCCTATTTTGATGAAAATGTTGAAACCAAAGATTATATCAATATTTCCAATGTTGAATTTACCAGAGACGAGATTTTGGCAAAAATCGCTAATGAATTTAAAGATGCAGCTGAATTGCTTCCACCGACACAGCCGGAAGGGGGGCGTGTAACAAAATATGCCGCGCTGGCTTATCAGGCTAAAGTTACCTTGTACAGGGCATACAAACAGAATCCGGCAAATAACCAGGTTACAGAAGTTGATCATACGTTGCTGGGAGAGGTCGTTACTTTATGTGACCAGGCCTCTGCCGGAGGTTATTCGTTGTTGTCGGACTTTCAACAGTTGGCTGAAGTAGAATATGAACATGGAGCTGAATCAGTTTTTGGTGTTGAATATTCGATTGAAGATGGAACCGATTTGGGTAGAATCAACTGGAGCAACCTGGTATGTACTCCCCGTGGTCCGGTATATGGTGGTGACGGATTCTTTCAACCCAGTCAGAATCTTGTTAATTCTTATAAAACAACTGCGGGCGGTGTTCCCGACTTCGATAATTATAAAAACGGCAATATACTGAGGGCTACAGATGGTTTCTTGTATAATATTGATCCCAGACTTGATTTTACAGTGGGTCGTTTAGGTATTCCCTGGAAAAATTACACCAGAAATTATGATGAAAGATGGTCAAGAGAACCTGCTACTTACGGACAATATAGCTGTAAAAAGTTTGTTGTAGGACCGGGATCTCCATATATGGTAAAAGGTTGGCCATGGGGAGCAAATGCGTTAAATTTTCAGGTAATTCGTTATGCTGATGTGTTGTTATGGAAAGCAGAGGCCTTGATCGAACTTGGACGACAAAATGAAGCTTTGCCTCTGATTAATCAGATAAGGAAAAGGGCAAAGAATAGTAATTATGTTAAGAAACTTAATTCAAGCACTAATGCTGCCAACTATGTCATTGATGAATATAAAGATGGTGTAAATTGCACCTGGACACAGGAATATGCTCGTAAGGCGCTTCGTTTTGAAAGGAAACTGGAACTGGCAATGGAAGGAGAACGTTTCTTTGATTTGGTACGTTGGGGAGTTGCTGCTGAAACCATTAATGATTATATCAGCACGGAGAAAACTCTCAGAACCTATTTCAATGATGAAACACGTTTTACTACTGGGAAAGATGAATATTTCCCGATTCCGCAGGCTCAGATTAATTTTTCTGGTGGTTTGTATCAGCAAAACCCCGGGTATGAGAATGCTGAATAATTGTTGAACGTGATTGCTGGTTCTTTAAATCTGCAAATTAAAAACACCAAGTGATGAAAAAAATAATTAATATTTTATTATTGTCCCTGATAGTCACAATAACGGGTTGTAATAAAAACATAACAAAAGAAGACCACTTTCAGATGAAAGTTAAAGTAGATCGTGATTATATTTTATTGCCAATTGAAGAAAGAGGTCGTGAATTCCGGATGAAAGTAGCTTATCCGGATAAAGATGAGCAGGAAATGATTGTGCTGCGGTTGGCTCAGAATCAAATTGATTATTGGGTAAAGATTGATGTTAAAGCTCATAAAGGGAAAGAAGTTGCTGTTGATTTTGAGGGTGTTGACAAACATTCCCTTGGCATCAAAAATATCAAACAATCGGATAAATTCGAGTTCGAATACAACGAAACTTTCCGGCCGGCTTATCATTTCAGTCCTGAATACGGATGGATGAATGACCCGAATGGTATGGTGTATCTGGATGGGGAATATCACTTGTTTTATCAGTATAATCCCTATGGTACGCGCTGGCAGAATATGCACTGGGGACATGCTGTGAGTACGGATTTGGTATCGTGGACTTATCTGCCTGCACCGCTGGCTCCTGATTCGCTGGGTGCCATTTTCTCCGGAAGTGCTGTGATTGATGTGCATAATACGGCCGGTTTCGGTGAAAATACCATGGTTGCCATTTATACCAGCGCGGGAAAAGAGCAAACGCAATCTATTGCTTATTCTACCGACAAGGGTCGTACTTTCACCAAATACGAGGGTAATCCGGTAATCCCCAATCCCGGAATCCCTGATTTTCGTGATCCGAAAGTAATGTGGCATGATGAAAGCGGAAAGTGGATTATGTCGCTGGCCACCAAACAAACGGTTACTTTTTATGGTTCACCTGATTTGAAAAGCTGGACTTTGCTGAGTGAATTTGGTAACGGTATTGGCTCTCACGCAGGTGTCTGGGAATGTCCCGACCTTATCCCTCTTAACTATCAGGGTAAAACTAAATGGGTGTTGCTGGTGAGTATCAACCCTGGTGGACCGAATCATGGCTCGGCAACGCAATACTTTATTGGTGAATTTGATGGAAAGAAGTTCGTGGCAGATGAGCTGCCTTATCCACTCTGGCTGGATTATGGACGGGATAATTATGCCGGTGTCAGCTGGAGTAATGTCCCTGAGTCTGACGGTCGAAGGATTTTCATAGGTTGGATGAGCAATTGGGATTACGCTAATGACGTGCCGTCGCAGTACTTTAGAAGCGCCATGACGGTACCTCGTGAGCTTGGATTGAAACACAATGGCAAACATTTGATTGTCACGAACTACCCGGTAAAGGAAGTGGAAAGATTGCGTGGAAAACAAACGGTTGTTCCGGACAGGTTGATTCAGGATGAACTGGTTGTCGATAAAATTCTGAACGATAAAAACGGCATCTTTGAGCTTAATATGACCATCAGGCCTGAAGATGCGAAAATGTTCGGATTCAGTATATCAAATGCACAGGGTGAAAAAATAAGGTATATCTTCGATTTAAAACAGAAAAGTTTGATGGTTGACAGAAAGGAATCCGGTTTGACCGACTTCCATCGCAATTTTGCTTCGGTTCCTTTTGCTCCATTGCCTGTGAACAAAACTTATCAGGTAAAATTACTGGTCGACAGGGCTTCTTCCGAGATATTTATCAACGGTGGTGAGGCGGTATTAACTAATATTCATTTTCCTTCTTCCTGGTATAATGTATTGACATTTTTTACCGGAGATAATGCATGGAAAGCAGAGAATATCAGTATATATGAATTGAAATAGTAATTAATTAGTGAATAGCTAATAGCTAATAGCTAATAGCTAAAAGCGGAGAACGGAAAGCGGGACAGCTAATCTGAACTCTTAAACCAACTAATTATTTTAGCTTATATGGTTTAAAATTTTTCTTTTGTGGTTTAAAAACAACATTACTTAGTATAATAAAACAATTAACAATTGTATGAACAACAGATATTTATATTGGATAACATTTGTGGCGATAAACGGGGGATTACTGTTCGGATTAAACATGGCCGGAATCGCAGGTGCCACGGATATGATAAAAGCGGAATTTTCCCTGACCGACAGTGGGCTGGGTACGGTGGCAGCATTACTTACAATCGGATGTTTAATCGGAGCGCTATTTACAGGTAATTTTACAGAAAGATTCGGCAGGAAGAATGTGATGATCTTCACGGCAGTTATCTATGTAATTTCTGCATTGGGTTCAGCTTTTTCAGAATCCTCTTTGATGCTGACTGTTTTCAGGGTGCTTTCGGGCCTGGCGGTTGGAGCAACCTCGGTTGTGGGGCCGATGTATATCTCAGAAATATCACCTGCAGCCAAACGAGGAACATTGGTGTCGATGAATCAGTTTGCTATTACCATCGGTATCGTGGTTGCTTATGTGATTGATTATCTGGTAATGGACTGGGGAGAGAATAGTTGGAGGTATATGCTGGCTGTTCCGGCTGTTTTTGGCGTCATATACCTCATTTTTTTACTGAGCTCTTTTCCGCAGAGTCCACGCTGGTTGTTGTCAAAATACCGAAGAAATGATGCAATTAAGGTGCTGGAAAAAATTGGTGGTAAAGCGTTAATTGAGAGTGAATTACCGGAAATGGAACAAGCGATTCTTGCTGAACAGGGTAAGCAAAAAGTAAAAATAAGCGAACTTTTCAGGGGTAAGACCGGTAAAATTGTATTGATTGGAACTCTAATCGCGGCGTTGCAACAAATTACGGGTATCAATGCCGTTATCATGTTTTCTCCCGATATTTTTCAGGTAGCAGGTTCAGCAAAAGGGGATTCCATGATGCAGGCGATGATAGTCGGACTAGTGAACTTTTTGATGACGATTGTAGCCATTTGGCTTGTTGACAGAAAAGGTCGTAAAACCCTCTTGTTATGGGGTGCTGTAGGGATGATAGTTTCACTTGCCTACCTCACCTGGGAGTTCTCAAAACCAGTTCAGTTTGGTGCGGGTGTATTAGCAGCATTACTGGTTTATATTTCGTTCTTTGCAGCCTCTTTTGCTCCGGTTATGTGGGTAATCATTTCTGAAATTTATCCAAACAGAATCAAAGGACTCGCTATGTCGTTCTCAACAGCTGTAAGCTGGATGTGTACTTTTCTGACAGTATACTTTGCCCCGGTAATTCAGGGTACTTTGGGATTGAATTATCTGTTTGGAATATTCGGATTATTCAGTATTATTGCTTTTGTTTTTGTGAAAATATGGATTCCGGAAACAAAAGGGAAGTCACTGGAACAGATAGAAGCAGAATTAAAAATTAGTCGTTAGTGGTCAGTGGATAGTGGTTAGTTTAAAGTCTGATGTCAAAAGTCAAATGACAGAAGTTTAACGAGTACTGACAAAAAACCTTAGACATAAGACCTTAGACCTTAAATTAATCATACATTTAAACTCTTAAATTTTTTAAACTCTTGAACAAAATTAAATATGACTGATCTGATAATAGGTATAGGAGAGATATTGTGGGATGTTTTTCCGCAGGGCAAGGTGTTGGGTGGCGCACCGGCTAATTTTGCGCATCATGTGTCACAACTCGGACTAAATGGGTGTGCTGTCAGCGCCATTGGAAATGATGAGTTGGGAAAAGAAATCCTGCACGTGCTTGGTGAAAAAAGACTTAACACATACATTGAGAAAGTAAATTATCCCACGGGAACTGTACAGGTAACTCTTTCCGGAAATGGAATTCCTCAGTATGAAATATGTGAAGACGTGGCATGGGATAATATTCCCTTCTCTGATGAACTGGAGAAGATGGCAAAACGTACGAAAACGGTTTGTTTTGGGTCGTTGGCACAACGTAGTCCGGTTTCACATGCAACAATCAATAAGTTTTTAGACTCGGTACCAACTGATGCCATGAAAATATTCGACATCAATCTGCGTCAGCATTTCTATTCTAAAACATTAATTGAGGAGTCGCTGAAAAGATGTAATGTGTTGAAAATAAACGATGATGAAGTGCTGATTGTGTCAAATGTTTTGGGGTGGAACGGTATAACTGAAGCTGAAACAGCAATACGCCTCATGCAGGATTATAAGCTTGATATCGTGGTGTTGACCAAAGGAACGGAAGGAAGTTATGTGTTTACGCCCATTGAAACTTCTTTTTTACCAACACCTCTTGTGGAAGTGGCCGATACGGTTGGAGCCGGTGATTCTTTTACTGCGGGCTTTGTAGCCTCGCTTTTAAAAGGAAAAAGCATCAGAGAAGCACATCGTAAAGCTGTTGAAATCTCGGCTTACGTTTGTACACAACATGGTGCCATGCCTTTATTACCCGATTCATTGATTTAGATATCCCCGATTTCTTTTTTAGCGTACAGGGGCTGTCTCAAAAGTATTTTCACGCGAGAAACACCGTCTTTGTTTTCTTATTACAAAAGCTTATATTTGTTTCTTTTTTACCATGATAAGAACATTGCTGATAATCATCCTGATTTCTTTATCATTCGTTTCGTGTTCAAACGAAAAGAAAAAGACATCGTTTAATATTGGGGTTTCTCAATGTAGTGATGATGCCTGGCGCAGGACTATGAACGAAGATATCCGGCGAGAAGCGTCATTTTATGCCGGATTGAATGTAACCATTAAAACAGCTTATGACAGTAATCAAAGGCAGATTCGCGATATCGAAAGTTTTATTGCCGATCGTGTCGATCTGATTATCGTTTCACCTAATGAGGCTGTCCCTCTTACTCCTGTCATCGAAAAAGCAATGGGAGAGGGAATTCCGGTGATTTTAGTCGATCGTAAAATAAGTTCCGGAAATTATACGGCATTTGTGGGGGCAGATAACTATCAGATCGGGATAGAAGTTGGAGTGTATGCGGCTAATTTATTGAACGGAAAAGGAAAAATAATTGAAATTAGAGGACTGGAAGGTTCAACGCCGGAGAAAGAACGCCATGAAGGTTTTATAAGTGTCATTAAATCATATAAAGAAATTCAAGTCATAGCGGATGATTTTGGAAACTGGTTGAGAAAAGATGCTAAAGAGCGCATGCACGGGATACTGAAGCAGAATCCCCGGATTGATCTGGTTTTTGCCCATAATGATGAAATGGCAATAGGGGCCTATGAGGCGCTGAAAGTACATAACGGTATAAAATTGCCGGTTATGCTTGGTATTGATGCCCTGTCTACTCCCGATGGCGGAATCCAGCAGGTAATCAATGGCGTGCTTGATGCAACTTTTATTTATCCCACAGGTGGTGAGAAGGCAGTACAAACCGCATATAATATTTTGAATAATAAGGTTTTTGAGAAAGAGAATATGCTCTATACTGCTGTTGTCGATAAAACAAATGCCCGCGTAATAAAGTTACAGACCGATCAGATTCATCAACATCAGTACAGAATTGGACAACTGAATGAGGTGTTGGATAAGAATCTGGCAGAATATGCTACCCAACGTACACTGCTTTTTGCTTCTTTTGTTATCCTGATTTTGTTCATGGCTTTAATCCTGCTCCTGATCAGGACTGTACAACATAAGAACAAAACAAACAAATTGCTTGAAGCTCAGAATGCGGCAATCAACAAACAAAAAGAGGCTATAGCGGAACAAAGGGATCAATTGATTACTTTATCGAAGAACATCGAAGATGCAACACAGGCTAAGCTTGTTTTCTTTACTAATATCTCACATGAGTTCAGAACTCCGTTAACATTGCTCCTTGGTCCGCTGGAAAATATCATGAAAAATGAAAAACTATCGGAGGAAGGAAACCGTCTGGCCCTATTGATGCGAAAAAATGTTCAGGTGCTGATGAAACTGATAGAACAGATTATTGAATTTAGAAGGTATGAAAATGGAAAAATGCAGATGTACTTCACCCTGAGTGATTTAAAGGTGTTTATAAATGATATTTATGATTCCTTTTACGAATTGAGTAAAAAGAAACACATTCATTTTGATTATTCGGCTTCAACCGACGACTTCATTGTGTGGTTTGATTCGGATAAAATGGAAAAAATATGTTACAATCTGCTTTCAAACGCCTTTAAGTTTACACCTGAAAACGGAAATATAAACATCCGTTTGTCGACAATACTAAAAGATAATGAGAGATATGCCCGGATTGTTGTTTCTGACGATGGTAAAGGTATTCCGGAGCAACATTTGAATCTTATTTTTAACCGTTATTATAAAATTGACAGATTGAGTTCAGGTTCCGGTATTGGTCTTGAACTGACTAAAGTGTTGGTAGAGCTCCATAATGGCACCATTGAAGTCGAAAGCGCTGAAGGGAAAGGAAGTGTTTTTATAGTCACCATCCCTTACAGACAAAGCGATATCGCGGTTACGGAAGAATATCCGGTGCTAAATGCTTCTTTGGACAATAAGAAAGAAGAAATTACAATGCTGGAATCAAATGTCGAAATAAAAGAAGAATATCAGAAATCCTCTAAACCACTTGTGTTGATAGTGGATGATAATGCTGACATCAGAGTCTTTATGAAGAGTTTGTTGCAGGATGGTTTTGAAATAATTGAGGCTGATAACGGCCAGAGTGGCTTGTATAAAGCCATGAAATATGTCCCGGAGTTGATTATTAGTGATGTAATGATGGATGTAATGGATGGATTTGAGTTATGTTCTCAAGTCAAGGAAAATATCTCAACCAGTCATATTCCCGTGATGCTACTTACTGCCTGTGCGCAGGATGAACAGCGGGTAGTTGGTTTCGAGAGTGGCGCGGATGCTTATATCCCGAAACCTTTCAATGAGGAGTTGCTCAAGATCAGGGTACGTAAGATCATCGAAAACAGAGAGAAAGTAAAAGCTTATTTTCAGCAAAACCTGACATTTGGAGAACGTAAAGAATCAGTTGCTGAAATTGATAAAACATTTATCGAAAAATTCAGGAGGATTGTGGAAGAGAATATCATCGAAACGGATTTGAATGTGGATGAAATCGGTCAGCGACTCGGACTCTCCCGTGTTCAGTTATACAGGAAAATCAAATCGCTGACCAATTATGCTCCGAATGAACTTATTCGTATTATTCGCCTGAAAGCAGCGGAACAATCGATGCTCAATACCGAAAAATCAATTTCCGAAATTGCTTATGATACCGGTTTTTCCTCTCCCTCGTATTTTACAAAGTGCTTCAAAGAGTATTTTAATGAAAGCCCCACAGAGTATATGAAACGGGTGAAGAATTGATGTTTTTCGTGTATACTTAACACAGTATATAGAGTAATGCATGCGCTACCAGTGGCGCGACATATGCGCATTCTCCAACGCGGGTGATGCGCATACACCATCAGTGGTGTATCTACTCCACTTTAACCGTACACCTTTTCACAATATTCAACGCTGTTGTCAAAGTATTCAATTCCGGATATAGTTTCCCATCTCTGCCTGCATAATGACTGTGTCCGACTGGTTTAAAGACAATTTCTTTGCCTGATTCACCGGTGTTGATGTTGGCTTCATATACCACGGCAGGCTGACTGGATGTTTTGTACTCCTTATCATCCGGATATTTGTTGTTGTGCCAGTATTCGTTCCAGTCCCATGATTGATTAATTTCCAGATAAACTTTGTACTTGCCTGAAAGCTTTTCCTTCGGAATCAGATGGAATACAAATGATCCGGGAGGAGTTGCTCCGCTATAGGCATCGGGGACAGGTTGTTTTGGGGTAGGCATGTAAGTGCCGTACTCGTTTTTCTTTCCCCGCTGATGTGCCCAGTACGGAAGGGTTGCCGGTCGTTGAATATCGCCATCCTGCCACATGCCTTTTGACCGGTCGACACGTTTGAAATGTCCTTTGGCAATCGACTCAGCCACATAAAGAGTCTGGATGTATTTTCCGTTTTCATCCGCTAGCCAAATGGCCATAAGCGGATGGTTGTGAGATTTCCCTTTTTGAAAATCGATTGTGAGGATGGTTATATTGTCCTTGTTTCCGAATAAGCCCGATGTTACTAGGTCTGGAGTACGCTGTGCGTTTGTTGTCATACTTGTGATAATAGCCAAACTGATTGTCAAAAATATCTTTTTCATCTGTGTGTGTTTTAAAATTTAACAATGATGCCTAAAGTCGGCAAAATAGTTCCTGCAAATGCTTCAATCTGTCTCAACTGATATCTGTCGGCATCCTTTTCCTGTGGAATACCATCAGGACTCAGGTTGGTCCAGATCGGGGTGCTTTCAGCCTGATAGTTGTATACGTTTTGCACATCTGCATACAAATTTAATAACCATTTCTTAAAATAAAACTCTTTATCGATACGGATGTCCAGTTGATGATTAGGTTTCAACCTGAGACTGTTGAAATTATCATAATCAATGTATGGCTGATTGGTAATATCCCAGGCCGCTTTCAATTCGGAAAGATTTTGGTCGATAGGAGAGTAGGGAGCACCTCCGGAAAAACGCCACCTGCCCGCAATATTCCAGTTTTTAGGTAATTTGTAAGATGCAATCAGATTCAATAACTGATTGGTGTCCCAGGTAGATGGAATGTACTCGTCTTTGTCGTTGGTAAACTCGCTGCGAAACAGGGTGTAAGTTGCGGTGACGTTCAAATTATTCATCTCCATGATTTTCAGGAGAAATTCTACGCCGTAAGCTCGTCCTTTGCCGGTTGAAATAATTTCTTCATCTCCAACTTGTCCGAAATTGGTACCTTTACTGGCAGTACTGAGTCCATCGGAAACGGAAAACGGATAATATTGATACTGCTTGTAAAATCCTTCTACAGTTAATCTGAGTTTTCTACCCTGTTGAAACTCAAATCCTGCAATAGCCTGATTTGAAATGGTGTAACGCAGGTTTTCATTTTGATTTACCAGTGCTCCCGTAGTAATGTCTTTGTATCCGAGTGTTGTGTATGCCGGACGCATCGCGTACCTGCCTATATTGGCATTCAGGTTGATGTTTTCTGTCAGTTCGTAAGTTGCCGAAAGCCTTGGAGATAGCTGATTCAGCGGGTTGCTCATGTTATTGTTGTAATTATTTCCCACAAAATTGACACCCAGCGACAATTTCAGCCTTTCATCCAGAAAATCGTCTGATGCCTGGGCGAATGCCTGATAGCCAAATAAATTAATATCGGTGCTGTAATTCAAATTGCTCGCATTGTTGTTGAAATAAACCAGGCGGGAAGTGGCGTTGGTGTATCTCGACAGTGTAACGCCTGCCCCCCAGGAAAACTTAATATTTCCTCCGGGATAGTTTTGTTCGAACCTGAATTTGTTCTCAATTTCGTCTGAAGTATAATCGGAAATCTTGCCCAGACTTTCATCGTTGTCTTTGTATTTAAAACTTGAATTACGCAACATGTTGCGGCTCAGCACCCAGGTGTCGAAATGATTGTCGGAGAAATGTTTGTAAACAGCTCCCACCGTATAATTCCATTGTTTGTACACCGGCAGATAGGATAGGAGGTAAGTTTGAGCTTCTGTTGGGTTTTCAATCCCCAGATTTAGTGTCATGTCATCAATGGCTCCGATACCTAATAAAGTCAGCTGATTTTTTTTGTCGAAATCAATTTTATATTTTACCTGAAAGTCATTATAGGTTGGTAAGAACGGGAGTCCTATCAAACTAAACAGCAGTTGCAGGTAAGATTGACGTGCGGAAACAATAAAATTCGATTTTTCTCCGATGGGTCCGTCAAGGGTAAAGGCTGCATCGGAAGCTCCAATGGATAATTTACCCTGGATTCTTTCTTTGTTTCCTTCCCGTTGTCTGATTTCCATGACAGAACTGAGAGCATTTGTGCGGTTGGCCGGATAGGCACCGGTGTAAAAGTTGATGTCCTGTACAAAATCGGGATTGATGATACCTACCACGCCACCGGAAGATCCTTGTGTTGTAAAGTGGTTGATAACAGGAATTTCAATGCCGTCCAAGTAAAATACGTTTTCCGACGGACCGCCGCCGCGTACGATCAGGTCATTGCGATTCGGGTCAGTAACCGCCACCCCGGGCAGGGTTTGTATCAGTTTGGATACATCCCTGTTGACCCCAGCACTTTTTTCAATTTCCTGAACACCAATGTTGGTGACGGAAAGCGGACTCTCAATTTTCTTCGCATTGGGATTACGTTTTACCACAAATTCGTTTAGTACCTGTGTCGTTTCATTCACAGGAATGTCAAGAAAGGTTGTTTGATTTCCCTGTACCTGTATTTCAGGTGATAAGGTTGTCTGAAATCCAACCAGGCTGACTACCAGTTGTTTGAAGCCGGGTTCAATGCCTGTGAAGATGTAATTTCCGTCTAAGTCGGAGGTAGAACCAATGTTTGTGCCCTGAATGATGATGTTCGCAAACTCCAGTGGTTCATTCGTTTTCGAATTATAAATCCTACCTCTGATGGTACCCTTTTGTGCCAGCACGAAAGAGGAGAAGAGGAGGAGAATTGCTGTTATGTTAAAGATTCGATTCATATTGTATATTTTGTAATTTGCAGTTATAGTAGAGACAGGGCGTGCCTTGTCTTTACATGTTATTCACTAAAATGATTTTCAACCCGTTCTGCCGTTAATTTAGAACTAATCACCGCCATAGGTAATCCTGCTCCGGGTACGGTGGATGCACCCACATAAAAGACATTGTTATAATCTTCATCTTTGTTGGCCGGTCGGAATGCTCCGATTTGCATCATGTGATGAGATAATCCCAGGCCACTTCCCATGTAGAGATTGAAGTATTTCTCCCATTCTACTGGTGTGTAAATTGTCCTGGAAATTATGGAGTTTGTAATATCCTGCCCGATGCGTTTGGAGAAATCGCTGATGATGCTGTCCACAATCTTATCCTTATCGTCCCAGTTTTTCTTGTAAAGCATATTGGGGACGGGACAGACGAAAAACAAACTTTCGCAACCTTCAGGAGCACAATCGTTATTGTGCTTGGATAACATATTAACGTAATAATAAGGCTTCTCCAGAGTGTCGGGCTGTTTTAAAACCTTCAGCGCGTAATCTTTGTAATTGCTCCCCAGAAAATAATTGTGATGATTTACCTGGGGCAATTTACCTTTTACCCCAATGTAAAAGGTCAGATAGCCCATGGTCCACTTCATTCTCCGGAGTCTGCTTTCCCTGTATTTCCGTTTGTTCAGCACCCTGCCCCGGAATACGGCTGCATCTGCATTGATGACATAGGCGCTGGCAGTCCAGACTTTACCGGTCTGATCGATGAGTTTCGTTATTTTTCCATCTTTCTTCTTAAATCCGGTGATTTCCACGCCATAGCTGATTTTAACACCGGCTTTTTTCAACTCCTCAACCAGTCCTTCCACGATCTTATACATCCCGCCTTTGACGTTGTAATATCCGTCGTGTTTGAACTCTATATGTGAAAGCAGGGTGTAAACAGCCGAAGTGTCGAATGGTGTTCTGCCTAAGAAAAATGCAATAAGCGAAATGATTTGTTGGGCTTCTTTAGAGTCAAAATGTTGTTCTACCTGTTGCCAGAATGTTTTGAGTAAAACAGGCAGGTGCACCGGATTTACTTTCATCAGGGTAATCAGGTACTGCAATACAGAGTCGAAATTGGATTTGATAACAATGTCGACCGTGTCATTATAAAGAGCCCCCGACTTACCCAGGTATTTCAACATCTTTTCTTTAAAATCAGGTTCTTTTTCCGCAAACTCGGCAGCCAGTTTGTCGATGTCTTTATATAACGTATAGGTTTTCGGACTATCGCTGAAGTTTACCGTATAAAGCGGGTCCAGTTCGATAAACTCAAACGGAAGCTCTATGCCGCAATCTTTCGCGAATTCTTTAAACTCATACGACATGCTGAAGAAACTCGGTCCGGTATCGAAAGTAAAACCGTCTTTTTTAATTTGATTAAGACGCCCCCCCGCCTGGCTGTTTTTTTCGATTATTTCAACATCATATCCTTTTTTTGCCAGTCGCAAGGCAGTTGTTAACCCACCCAATCCGGCTCCTACCACTAATACTTCTTTTTCCATTTTATTAAACATTATATCATTTAAAAATATAAAAACTAATATTTAATCACATTAGTCACGTAAGTGCTAAAATAATTAAATGATAAAAAACGCTATTTTTTTGAGAATTTCGGATATAGTTCTTTTTTTACCCACTGAAATTCAGGCTCAGCTTTTAGTGCTTTTTGTAAATATATTAATGCTTTATCCTGCTGATTATATTCATAATAGGCCGTTGCAATCACGGTTAGTAAATTCAGATAGTTCCAGTTCTTTGTTGTCCATGATGTGTTTCGCTCCATGTTTTTTAGTGCCTGTAAATAATGATTCATGGCTTCATCTTTAGCACCACCGAAGAATTCCGGAGTGTAAAATAAGATGTTACCATACAGAAAGAAGCCCAACGGGTTTTTAGGATCAGATTCCATGGCTGTTTTGGCATATGTGATACTTTTATTCCCGATAAAGGGCGCCTGCATTTTATTCAGGCCAATTCTGAATCCAATCATCGAACCTCTGTAAGCGGCAATCATCGAAGGCTGATAGTTCCTTTTTTCCAGAATTTCCATGTTCTTTTCCATTTTTTCCATCCAGACTTTTGCTTCGTTTTTTTTATTGGTTCCCAGACACCAACCGATGTAACCGTATTGATAGTTAATTTGCTCCAGCAGAAAAGCGTTGCTCTGGTTTTTTTGTTGTTCAGTCTCCTGTAAAATTTTTTTCCATTCAGTCATGTTACCTGAAATGTAGGCATCATATATCCGGCTGCTGAATGTAGGTTCGGCAACAGCAGGATATAATAACAACAGCATCAGCACGGTTAAGCTATATTTCTTCCTTTCCATTGGTAAGTCTTGTTTCTTTTGTGTTTAATTGATCGTTTAATCAGTAATCCTAAGTTATAAAGCTGGGTATAATGCAACAGGATGTTGTCAGCAACTTTTTGCCGGCTCGTAATTGAAATGAATATGCGTGTCCCTGCGGTTATTAAAATGTATATCGGTGTATAAAACCAGGGTAAGAAAGTCATTATCCAGATTATTCCGGTGAAAGTAATAAGCCAGAAAATGATAGCCAGTAAATATGAGTTTCCAAAAAAAGCTGCTACATTTTTGCTGAAACCTTCCATGGCTTCTTCATAATTATCATACATCCTGCAACTGATATCATCATTGCCGGTCAGACATGCAATCTTCATTTTTTTCTTTTTCAGGAAACGGGCTATCTGAATATCTTCCACTTTCTCATGCTTAAACCTTTTGTGAGGCTCAAATGCCCTGTAAATATCTGTGTCGAAAAACATAAACTGACCGTTTGCCGCTGATATGGAAGAAAAACCTGAGCGTCTGACTAAAAATAAGGGTAATAGACTCAGCAAAATATAATTCATGATGGGTATCACTTTCTTTACTCCTCTGTTTTCGAGTATTTGTTTTGGAAACACTGAAAGAAAAACCGGACGTTTCTTTTCGAAATACCCCGTGATGCTGCCGATTGCTTCTGGTTTTAGCCTGACATCTGCATCTAAAAAAAACAAATATTTACCTTTTGCTGCTTTTGCTCCCCGGTAACAGGCATGATTTTTTCCCAACCAGAAACTGTCAGGCAATCCGGAACTTATCAGTTGTATTCTGGAATCTGCAACTGCTTTTTCTGTAACGATTTCTCTGGAATTGTCTTCCGAATCGTCATCCACCACGATAATCTCTAAATTTCGATAACATTGTTGTGTCAGGTCATTTAATAAATTTTCAATTTTTCCCGATTCATTTCTAACCGGAATAATGACTGAAATCAGGTGGTTGGCAGTGGTTTTGTACGAACCATAATTTACCCTGAAGACAACATTCAGCAATGCAATCAGTAATTGCAATCCGGCAAAGATCATTATGAAGTAGGCGAAGTATATCATATTATTATTTTACTTTGTTCTTCCATGCAGGCATTGTAGAAAGCCTGGTATTGTTCTTCATAATTATTCTTCGTAGATTGCCCTTTGTCAGCTTCTTTGGTGTAAAGATATACAGTTGGCTTTTCGTGTTGAAAGTAATCGACAAATTGAACCAAAAGAACAGTCTTGGTTGTCTCTGCTGTTTTGATACGGTTAATTCCTTTCATAAACCGGATATCATTGCAACAAGATGAATAGAGTTTTCCCTGCGGATAAATTAATACCAGATTGTTTGTATCCTGTAATAGCTCAGATGCGTACCGGAGACTTTCAAGTATTGATTTGTTGTGCGGGGCTACAGAAAAACCGCCGGCATAAGAAAACAGCCACCTTTTTGCTAATTCTTTCTCATCCATCATAAAGTGGAATTTCTTTTTAAACAGCTTGATGTTTAAATACAAAGCCCAGAATCCATCCCACCAGCCGAGGTGATTGGAGACTAGTAATACAGCATGATTACTTACATCAATGTCTCCTTTGATCACTACCTGCTGAAAGTTATGTCTGATTTTCTTCTTTGAATATGTGTTGAAGAAGTTGACAACCAGTGGATTATGTTTTGCCTTGATAATCATTTAGAACAAGATGAACAGAATTACAAAAAAAACAAACTGAGCTATAAGCACTGTTTCTGAGAGTTTGTTCTTTATTTTAATGCCGCTGAACTGAATCAGGGCATGAAACAAGGACGCAATCACAAACCAGGCGATATAATTTTCAATCGGAATAATTCCATTTTTCCACGACCACATGTCCATCCGGGGAGCTACCTGCTCCATGATAAGATCATAAACCAACATCATGCCCGCACCCAATGCAATTCGTATAATATTATGGATTTTTATTTTTTGCGTGATGGTTGCGGTTGTGTAAACGAGCAATAACCAGTTTAATCCGATGATAAGAGGTGTATCCCATAGTTTCCATCCGAGGCCTTTTCCATAAACGTATTCACCGAATATAATGCCTGTTTGAACACCGATAATCTCAATAAAAAAACCTGATAGCAGAATCAAACTGAAAATCAGTATTGTTATTACTGAAAATTTAGTTTCGTGGTGTGTTAACAGCAATCCGAAGTTCATCAGCAGCGCTAAAGGAGTCAGTTTCATGAATAGAGCGGAAGTGGCCGGAATCATCATTCCTGCAATTCCAATGATATAAAACCAAACCAGAAAACGCCGTATTTCCTGCGGATCCTTGAGTATTGTTATCAGTTTATTTGATTTCATGCATGCATGTTTTTTGCGTGAGCCTGAACCTGCTGGACAATTATCTTAAACCATGCTGAGTATTTTTCCGGAGAAACACTTACTTCGTTCAGAAGGGTCAGGTAATCAACATAACGATAATCCATCACTTCCTGCGGATTGGGATTGGGTTTATCATCACATACTCCCCAGAAAACATGATCGATTTCGTGCTCGGTCAATCCGTTTTCAAGCTCAGCTTCGTAGTAAAAACTGAATAGATCGGTTAGAGGTGCTGTAATGCCCATTTCGTACTTCAGCCTCCTTACTGCAGCGTCAGCTGTCTTTTCTCCCGGGGCAGGGTGACTGCAACATGCGTTCGACCATAATCCTTTCGAATGGTACTTGTCGGTTGTTCTTTGCTGCAATAGCCATTCTCCCTTGCTATTGACGATGAAGACCGAAATGGCACGATGCAGATGAGCTCCCAGATGAGCTTCTATCTTATTCATACTCCCAATGGCAACATCCTGTTTATCCACTAATATTACATCATTATCAACCATATTGTCAAATCATTTTTAGTTTATACATGAATAAAGCTTTCAGCAATAACAAGGTTTTTTTGAAATTCGAAATGCGTACCCTGACATGCAATATCTGTGAGGAAGGGGTGTGTTCAATTTTCTTTAATAATGTTGAATAATACAAATAGGCTGTTAATACTGCCAGACGGGAACGCCCGGGCAAAAAGCCGATACCTTTGTAAGCCTCCTGAAATTCAACTTTAACCTCATCCACAATTATAGTTTTTGCCTGTTCATCAAATGAATCCATCCGGCAATTGCAAAAATAAGTGCGTTGTAAGTCGTGTATATCGGTTTTTAGATCCCTCAGAAAATTTACTTTTTGAAAAGCTGAGCCTAGTTTCATCGCCGGTAGTTTCAACTCCTCATATGAGTGCTTATTTCCGTGGGTGAAAATTTTCAGACACATCAGTCCTACTACATTGGCTGACCCATATATATATTGTTCCGTTTCATCTTTATTTGTATAGTCCTTCTTATTCAGATCTGCTTTCATACTCTGCATGAAAGCATCTATTAATTCGTACGGAATATCATATTCATTTACAACCTGCTGAAAAGCATGTAAAACCGGATTAGTGCTGATTCTTTCAGCTATGGCTTCCTTCAAGTCGTTTTCGAGTTTATCTAATAACTTTTCTTTGTTATAATCATGAAAAGTATCCACAATCTCATCGGCAAGCCTGACAAAACCATAGACCCCGAAAACAGCCGAACGCATATCTTTTTCAAGCATGCTTACAGCACTGTAAAAAGATGTGCTGTAAGATTTGGTAATAAGCTGTGCAATTTTAAAAGTTGCTTTGTTGTATACTTCCATAATTTGATTCATTTGACGAGCAAATATAGTATGATTTTGTATTATACCAAACAAAATAAGTACAAATTTGTTCTAAATTTGTAGTCATAACAAAAAATAATTGTATTTTTGTGTTGTTTTAAGTGTTTATTTTTATGAAAGCGAAACATATTTTGCTTGATCTGCTTGATTATCTGGAGCTTTATGTTGCAGATAATGAGAGAGATGGTCGAAAGCTGAGTACGGCTGATTTTATAGGTTTTCTCAATAAGAATATAGAGATAGCATCGCTTAAGCGGGATGCAATAAGTGGAGGAAAGGATGATTTTCTGATGGACCAGTCAGTTAACAGTAAAATTTCGACGGATATTTCTATTTTGGTTTCATTGCTTTTCAGATATGCCAAGAACTACATTAAAAAAGCGTTGAAAGGAAGTAAGATTAATACTGCAGATGAATTCTCATTTTTAATTACTTTGCTTACTTACGAGAGTCTTTCCAAACAGGAATTAATAAATATTCAGGTAATGGAAAAGACTTCCGGTATTGAGATTATCAATCGGTTGATAAAAAAAGGGTACATTTGTCAGTTTGATGATGAGGTCGACAAGCGGAGTAAGAGGATCAGGATCACGGATGCAGGTAGGAAAGAGCTTATTTCCATATTACCACAGATGAATATGGTTGCCAGAATAATCGTTGGAAAGTTAAGCAAAGATGAGCAACAGACCCTGGTTTATTTACTCCGCAAACTGGATGATTATCATAATGACATATTCCTGAATCAAAAACAGGCCGGATTGGAAGAAATAGCCGGTTTAAATGAATAGAGTTAATATTAACCGTATTATGGTGCCTATTTTAACTTCAATTTAAACAAGTTAACGTGATAAATAACGTTTTTTATGTCAAAAAACATTGTTTTTTTTGTGTTGTCCCATATAATAAAGTATCTTTGTGCCGTTATATACGTGTAGGTGTTGCTTAAAAGTAAATTATCTCAAGTCTTGATTTAAGGTCTGTTTTTGTTTAAGTTGTAAATTTTATTTGTCCTTTGCCGGTTTGCTTATTTGGGTATAAACAATCATTTAATTTGCAGGCAGCCGGTCCCGTCTGGTACCATCTTGTTTATTTATTTTTATTAATTTATAATAAACACTTCAGAAATTATAAAACAAACACTATTTAAAGTTGTTGCTGTTATATGACTTTTATTAGGCGTTTACATTGTTTTTCCAGGATGAAGAAAAAATATTTAATCATATTAAGTAGCCTGTTTGCATTCTTTTCGTATTCGCAATTACCTGACAGAACTGTTAATTTCAGCAATACAATAGGAAGTGCAGCCGGTTTTACATCTATTTCAGCAGCACTTTCCGGGGTTTCTGCTCCGGCTACAATCTGGGTGGCGGCAGGGAATTATATGGAAGAAGAGATTATTGTGCCTTCGGGTGTGACTATAATAGGAGGTTTCCCTGTCAATGCAACATCGTATAGCGATAGAATTTATCCCGGAAATGCCAGTTCAAATCAGCAATCGGTTTTAGATGGCAATTATGCGCATCGGGTAGCGACAGTATATGGTACATTGGATGGATTCGTGATTACCAAAGGCTATGTTTTTGATTCCATCCCAAATTCTATCAATGGTTCAGGTGGCGGTGTGCTGATTGACGGGGGTGTTGTGATGAATTGTATTATCCATAATAATGTTGCATCGGAAGTAACTCCTTCACCTGCAACTATTCCTGGTACTTTTGTGGCAAGTATTGGTGATATTTATTGTACAGACGGAACTATTTTACAGCCGGTTTATTCCCTGAACCAGCAGGGGAAAATTATTGCGACACTGAGTGGTGGTATTCCGGCAGGAAAAGTGGTGCAGGGTATTATTTTTTATGTCGACCCATCGCCTACTGCAAATAAGTTTTATGTGATGGCGAAGGTCAGTACATCAAAAAAAATGTTTTTTAACCCGACTTTTGATGTGCCCGGAATTCCCAATATTGCCTTGTCGAATGATGCCAGATCGGATTTTGACGGTCGGGCAAATACGGATTCACTGAATGCATATATTCCAAGATGGATTGCACAAATGGGAGGTAATCCCTGGTATAATAATGATTATGCTGCAAAATATGTGAATGAATACAATATCCCGGCTGGTACACAGGGGCAATGGCATCTTCCTTCAGGAGGAGAACTGTATAAGATGTGGGAGGTGTTTCCGCAAATGGAGGCATGTGCGCGTGATGTGCTGGGTTGGACCACTGCTCAGACACCCATGTTTAAAAAAGATTTTTACGTATCATCATCAGAATACGATTCTGATGAGATATGGGCATTATCTACTTACTCTTATCCCTGGGGGGGATGGGGACTGGCAAGAGGTAATAAAACACAGAGTGGGTATATTGTCCCGGTTTCGGTAAAAAGTCAGACTCAGAATTGATTGAAATGAAACAAAAGATAAAAATATTATTGCTGTTGTTAAGCAGTTTTGTCTTTCTTGCAGTGGCTTATTCGCAAACTGCAGAAGGAGGAGGTGTTTATATCAGAAATAACGGAAAGCTGATAAACAGTATTGTAACTAATAATTATGCTGTTACCGGTTTTGGTGTGGCTGGTACAACGGGCGAAGTGATGAACAGCACCATCAAAGATAATTTTTATCTGAAAACTTCTATTGTAAATCCGGGTGATCTGTTTTTTGATGATGGAGTTGTGTACACACCTCAGTATGATACGAATGGAAATCTTGTTTTTCCGGAAGGATATAGTGCATCGAATGTAGTAGGGGTTTGTTTCTGGAGTAATACGAATAACAATTATATGGATGGACGTTCCTGGATTATTGCGGTCACCGAGTCAAATACGATATGGTGTCCGAACGGGATGACCGGTAGCAGCGGTTACAATCCGATTGACATTCCGGGGTTGTTTAACTTTCCTAATGCAGAAGCTGCTTTGATGGATTATGAAGGAAGGATGAATACTTCTTTGATCGTAAACGAACCCGGATTTGTTCAAAACCCGCCGATGTCGTATGCTCTGACAATCACTAATTGCGCTGCAAAATACAGTTATGAATATAAAAGGATATCAGGAGAAGAAGCAAAATGGTTTCTGCCGTCGTTAGGACAGTTAAGGGTGTTGGAAGATGAATTGACACTTGTTAATCATGTGCTTATGAAATTAGGTAAAACAACAATCTCCGGGAATCATTGGTCTTCAAATGAATATTCCCGTCAGCAGGCTTGGTCATATTTCTTTCCACATTCCTCTCAACAACCGGCAAATACGGCTAAATCAGTAAGCTTGAAAGTTCGTCCGATGTCAATTATAACTCATAATTAAATGAAATGGTTAAATAACATATTGATGTTTGTCTTGCTGTCATTAAGTTGTACGGCAATAGCTCAAACTGCTCCTGTAAGTATAGCGGGCAGTCTGACTGTGTCAAATTCAATTGTTGATAATGATCAGAAATACAATCAGTTCGGACCGTCTGTTGTGTTGAGCTATTCCGCTGTGAGAGGCGATGTAGTGCCGGCAGGAACAGGGAACAAAGCAATTCTGGGTACGACGGAATATAAAGATCATGTTGTTTGGCCTAAAGATGAGTTTTCTTATTACGTTTCGCCGGTTACTGATTTTGTAAATGCCGGAAATCAATCAGTCCCGTCTTATGTGCCTGATAAAGATGTAAATGGCAATCCCCGGATATACAATGGACGGATTGACATCGGAGCTGTTGAATATTCCATGATATTTAACCGGGGCAATGGTATCTGGAATAATATCGCTAAATGGAATGTAGGACGTATACCTACTGAGCATGATGTGGTTACCGTTGTGAATGAAGTTACGGTGACAAATCCTGATGCTGTTTCTAAATCAATTATTTTAATTGGAGAAGCGGGTAAAATATATATTGATACGCTGGCCCAACTCGAAGTTAAAACAACGATTAATAATACAAATCCGGATAAAATTCACATCAAAGCATCTGCGACATCTCCAAATGGAACATTGATTTTCAGAAATCCTTATTCTGCACCCGTTTCCGCAACTGTTGAGATGTATTCTATGGCGTATATCAATGAAAATTTACCGGACGATGATTTGGATAAATTCAACTGGCAGTTTTTTGGTATCCCGATGCGATCTTTAAGCCCTTTGCCCCCCGAACCAGATACAGGTTGGTATATAAGATGGTTGAGGGAAGACCTGACGGGTTATAGTAAATGGCAAAATCTGACTGTAAATGATATGCTTACATCGTTCAGAGGATATGAATTAGCTCAGCCTGGTGAAAAGATCTACACTTTTAAGGGTATTCTTGAGAACAGAGATACAACAATTGCATTGACCAAGTCGGCAGTTCCCTATTATGCAGGTCAGCATTTACTTGCAAATCCGTACACAGCTTCAATCAACATAAGTGATATGGTGTTTGGGGCCAACACAGAAGCAACTGTTTATATATATCATTCAGGATCTTATGCTGATTGGAATGAAGATCAGGAAAACGGACGGCTTGGTACAGGCAGGGGCCAATATCTGGCTGTTCCTCAGAATGCTGCAAGTTTGATTTTGCCGGCAATCCCATCTATGCAGGGCTTCATTGTCAGAGCAACTGCAAATCAGGGGAGTGTTTCTATCCCTTATGTTTCAGCAACCAGAAATACAACCCGGCAAAGAGCAAAAAAGATTAGTCCGGTTAACCCGTATTTGGCAGTTGAATTAAGTGGGCAACGGGCATTGGATCGCGTTTGGCTTTTGTATGAGTCCACTGCAAGTAAACAATTTGACAATGGATGGGATGGTTTTAAGATGTTCAGTAAAGAAGGTTCTGCCATGATTTATGCCAATGAACCGGCTGGAGATCTTCAGGTGAATACGGTGAATGACTTTAATGATATCTATTTGCATTTTGTACCAGGTAAAGATGATAACTATACCCTGAAAATTGTAAACAGCAATATGAATGAGGTTTATCCTGATTTATATCTTATTGATATGCAGGAAGGTAAGGTTGTTGATATTCAGCCTGACACTACTTTTTATAGTTTCTCCGTTACGGAGTCAGGTGTGTCTCCTAATCGGTTTAAAATTACTACAAGTTCAGATACAAATCTATCCGGAGATGACTTGATCAAGATTTACAGCGTAGATGATAGGAGGGTTATTATTCATAATTTAACCGAAAACAATGGTATATATGCACTTTATGATGTTGCCGGTCGAATATTGAAAACGGGTAGTTTAAAAGCAGGTGCATATAGCTCATTCAACGTTCAGGATAACGGAGGGGTTATGATTTTAAAGGCAAATGCAGGAGCAGTTCATAAAACAGAGAAGATATTGATCAGAAAGTAAACACGGAATGAAAGAGTTTTTATACATATTATTTTGTGTGGTGATTCTGGGACTAGGGATCATACTTCTGAATTCAAAGGGAGCGAATGAGCTTTTTCTCTCCGACTATCCTGTTTATGTAAGTCCCGGTGTTGATTTCTCCAAAATGGATCATATAAACAGCACTTATCGTTCACCCCAAACATCCCAAACAACAGCCCGGAGTCTGATAGGGAAAGATTTGAGTAAGAAAACGGTTACAAAAGCTGGTTCTGCAGCTCTTGCTCAAAATGGTAATTCTGGTCTTGCATCTATTTCGCCGTATTCAGGAGGGTTGCTTGATAACCGTATGAATAAGGATAATAATCCCGTTACGGGGCAGGGCGTAAATGTAATGCCCTCATTGCCATTAATCAGATCGGATAATGGGAATGCAGTTTCAGGCAATCATAATGGAAGTGGTTTGATTGCGGGAGGAGTCTCATCCGAAAATGGTTTCAAAGCTTTTGTTCCGCTAAATCCTGTCAATGACTACAGGGAAGGCGACATTACCCATCCCGGAGGAAACCCAGGTCAGGATGACCAATTAGTGAGTGTTCCTGTCGGTGATGGGCTATTACCTTTGTTTCTGATGGGTGTTTTTTATGTACTCATTGTGTTTTTAAAACAAAAATCTCGGAGAGAAGAAGGTGTTCAATAAAAAATCCGGCTATTAATTGAATAACCGGTTTTTTTATGGTGTGGAATTCTACTATTCCATCGGAATAAAGGCATTGTAATCTTCAACGCTAGCTCCGTTCAGACAGGCTTCGATAATTTCTCTTCCGAGTGGGTTCAGTTCAGGAACCAGATATTGTTGCAGTTCTTTCCTGAAGAAATCATAAAGCAAATTAGCTCCCTGATCGTAACCTTCATTTCCCATTTCGGTCTGCTTATGGACTTGCAGGAATCTGGATGGGATTTTGGCTCCTTCAATGGTCAGATAATTCAATTCGTAACCCAAAAGCGGACAGCGGGCAGTCTGATATTGATCTTTTCTTAATTTGGCATTGCCGCGTCGTGTCAGGTACTCACGCATTAACAGCTGTGGTTTGAAACCAACTTTCCAGACGCCGATGTATTGATTGGGAACAAGGGTATATCTGGTTGCCGGAGTATCCAGGATTTGTTGCAGTAATATATTAGCATGTTCTACCATTTTGCCGGTAGCAAAAGGCCAGTAGGAACCAACACCTTCTGATCCCATTCCGCTGCCACCTACGATGCTTGGGTTAGCATGTCCTCGCGGAGACACGAGTCGCCATAACCATGCCAACGCCGGCGGGAGGATGTGAAATAGTCCCACGATACCATAATTTGGTTTTTCAGCAGAACTCGGTGGTGTTCTTACTCCGAAACTACGCACATCGACAGAGACTGGTGTGCCGATTACATTCGGTACAATTTCTCTTGGTAAGATAACACGCGGATTCGGACAGGGTTTCCCGGGTTCATCTTCCGTGTGGTTCCAAATCAGGACGGTGCCATCAGGATTTGATTGCAAATTCAGAAATAACAGCGGCTTCGGAGGTTTGATGGTAATCTTTTCCAGGAAAGGATCGTCGCCATATTCTTTCACACTGTCGACACGAATAAACCATGCATTTTCTGCATCCAGAACTGTCAGTTTGCCATTGGCTTTCTGAATGGATGGATGGCACAGGGCCATGTCATCTGTTACCGGATTGAAAGATGAAAATAAAGGAAGGTTAATTAACCGGCGTTCTCCTGTGAGAGGGTTTTCTCCAATTAATACCTGACCGTTTGGTTCACGCAGGATATGTTGCAACATCTCACTCTTGCCTCCGCCGCTGGCGCCTTCGTGCATAAAAGTTGTCGTGTTGTCGTATGGACTTACAGCCTGAACGGTAGAGCAGTGTGCGGTAATCCATCCTTCTTTCTCACCTTTGGTGAGTAGTGCGCCATATAAACCTTTCTTGGCGCTCGGTCCCGGATAGAGGTTATATGAAAATATTTCATGACGATTATTTTCGCGGTTATGAACAACAATCTGTTTTCCGTTGAAATGGGTGTGTCTGAATGTAGGTGCGACATATATAATTGAATCCAGTTCCATATTCTCGGGAAGTTCACTGACAGGCATAATTATTTGTAACATTGCCAATCCCATGGCGAAAAATCCTGCATTGGCTGGTGCGATGGCTATACCGCTCACACCGATACCTTCTCTTCCTGCAAAATAGAAGAATACTGCGAGATCCTGGGATTTCAGCCAGTCGAATGTTTCCTTCTTCAGATTATTGAATTCATAGCCAAATTTGGTTTTAAATAATTCTTTATCTGTTGGTTCGTTGTCGGCAATAGCCATTGTGTCCGGGTCGCGGCGACGCATGTACGGGTCTGTGTAGTTGGCCGAAACACCATTGCTTACCCTGTGCACAATTGCTTCTGTGTACAATCCTTTTCCCGGAATATCGTATGTTACTTCAAAGGTGTTGTTGCCTTCGCCACCCAAAGCGGCTACGGCCAGTTCCTCCACACTGTTAAATACAGTGAAACTTTTGCAGTTGTTTAGTACTTCAACCGCCTCAGCAGGTAATTTGATACCTTTTTTTTCTAAGTTTGAAATGAAATTGTTCATGATTGAGTTTGTTGTTCTTAATACCTATTAATTTTGTGTCGAAAATGAAGTAGTACTTAATATTTCGGAGTCTATATGTTTTTAAATGATGTAACACAAAGCAGTTCTGCTGTGTATTTGCTGGAATTTAAAAACCTGAAATTTCTTCTTGCATTGAAATACACGCTGTCTCCTTCTTCCAGATTAAATGTTTGATGATCCAGTTCAAATTCGAGTTCACCTTTGATTACGTAACAAAAAATTTGTCCCGACTGCTTGTCAAACATGCCTGCGCTATTCGACTTTTCAGGAAAACGTATCATGAACGTATCCATGAGTTTGTTAAGTCCCTGATAAGAAAGAGAAAATATGTCGGCGCCGAATTCATTAGTTCCGGCCAGCTTGACTTCTTTTTTTCTGATTACCGGGATGTCTTCAGAATCATTTTCTCCTATCAAATCTCCTACAGTTGTGTGCAGATTCTCTGCTATATGTTTTAATGTAATGATCGTGGGAAATGCCTTTGCTTTCTCAATTTGAGATAATGCACTGGAACTGATTCCTACTTTTTTTGCCAATTCGTTTAATTGCAGGCCGATCTGTTCTCTTTTTCGTTTGATTCGTTCACCAATTCTTTGCATGTGTCTGATTTTGCTGCAAAGATAATATATTTATTTAATAAATTAAGTGTTACTTAATATAAATTTGCTGATATTTTTCTCGAATATATTCTTTTTTGTAGTTTAATGTATTGTTTAATAGTATATTGTCTGTTTTGTGGAGTGTAAATAAAAAAACGGATGAATTATATTACTCATCCGTTTCGATTAAGTTGTAGTTAATTTGTGTCTGTGTTTACTTATTTTGAGTTGTATGCGACTAACATCCAAACCATCTTTTCCTGTTCTTTAATGTAATCACTCATCATAGCTACAGTAGATTCGTCTCCGGCCTCAGAAGCTAGTTCCAGAATTGCTCTTTCTGATGCAATAAAATGACCGTATGTTTCTAATACATGTTTCAAGCCGGTATCGCCATCTGTTACATATCCGCTTTCTTTTACTTGAGAGACTTTGAGATATTCGCTGAAATTGTGTGCAGGTACTCCGTCAAGCATCAATATGCGTTCGGCAATTTCATCAACCTTCTCTGCTGCATTGTTATACAGATTCTCAAATTGTTCGTGCAATACGAAGAAGTTTTTACCTTTTACGTGCCAGTGTAATCCTCTTAAATTTGTATAGAATACCTGATAATCAGCCAGTAGTTGTTGTAATGCTTCAACTGTTTTTTTTGATGATTCTGCATCTAATCTGATAAAATCTAATGTTTTCATTGTGCTATATTTTTTAATGTTAGTATAATTCTTATTTTGATGTTACAAATTTATATGATTTATAAATATAAAACAAATAGATATTGTTTATATCTCTATAGGAGGTTTAAATGATGTTTAATTATCTATCATAACCCTGATTTTTATAAACATAATTAATTATATTTGCATACGTATAAAAATAAAACAAACACAAATGAAAAAAGCTGGCTTATTATTCATGATAATGATTTTTACCGTGTCCTGTTCTCAGGTTTTAATTACGGGAAGAAAACAACTTGTGTTGGTCTCAGATGCAGAACTGTTAAACATGAGTTTGCAGAGTTATAAACAATTTATAGATTCGGTTCCCTTGTCGAAAGATGTTGTACATACGGCTATGGTAAAGAAAACCGGGACTAAAATTGCTACTGCGGTTGAAAGCTTTTTAAAAGCCAATGGTCATGAGGCTGAGATTGCAAATTTTCAGTGGGAGTTTAATCTGGTAGAAGATTCTACGGTAAATGCGTTTTGTATGCCGGGAGGTAAAGTGGTGTTCTTTGAAGGAATATTGCCGGTTACTCAAACTGAGGCTGGCGTTGCCGTGGTAATGGGACATGAAATAGCCCATGCGGTTGCAAATCACAGCAAAGAAAGACTTAGTCAGCAAATATTGTTGTCTTATGGTGCCTCAGCTGCTGATTTATTGTTTTCGCAGAAATCAGAGACTACCCGTTATGGAATTCAAACACTGTATGGACTTGGAGCTCAACTGGGTGTAATACTTCCTTACTCAAGGGAACACGAATTTGAAGCCGACAGATTGGGATTGATTTTTATGGCAATGGCCGGTTATGATCCCAATGAGGCTGTTGCTTTCTGGGAACGCATGTCGGCAAATGACCCGAACGCTCAACTCGATTTTATGAGTACACACCCAACCAATGCCAAAAGGATAGCCAATATGAAAAAAGTATTGGCAGAGGCAATGGGTTACTATCAAAAAAATTAATTACTCGTTTAAATTATTATGTTTTTGAATATTAGTCTGTTAGAGTGGATTGGTTACCTGAGTTCAGTGCTGGTAGCAGTATCTCTGACCATGAGTTCTATTGTGAAACTCAGGTGGTTTAACCTGGTCGGTGCAGGAATTTTTTCGTTTTATGGTTTTGCGATTGGCTCGTTACCGGTTGGTTTGCTTAATTTGTTTATCGTGCTGGCAAACATTTACTATCTGATTAAGATATACAACCGGAAAGAAACTTTCAAGCTGATTCCTGTTACATTAAAAGAAGCTTATTTACAGTATTTTCTTGATTTTAATAATAAAGAAATCAATACGTTTTTTCCTGATTTTAAACAGTCTTTCACAGCAGACAAGGATCAAACTGAGGATACAATCACACTGTTGTTGTTACGGGATGCACAGGTTGCCGGCGTTTTTTCTGGAATAAAGAAATCCGAAGACCTGTATGTTTATCTTGACTATGTTTCTGCTCCGTATCGTGATCTGAAACCCGGAGAATATATTTATAAGAAAAAAGTAAATGTGTTGAAAGATTTGGGTGTAAAACGTTTAATTTGTGAAATTGAGCATCCGCAACATAAAGAATACCTTCGGAAAATGGGATTTGTAGAAGATAAATCCGGAGATAAAAGCAGATTTGTGAAAGAAGTATAATATTGTTATTTGTTTGAATCAAAGTATATTTAATAATCCTAACCCTAATCATTTTATTGAATGCATACACATCAAAAGTTCGGAACGGCTCCTGTTTTTTTTACGGCTATTTCTACCATTCTGGGAGCAATTTTATTTTTAAGGTTTGGTTTCGCTGTTGGAACAATTGGTTTTTGGGGCGTAATCCTGATTATTTTGTTGGGACATGTGGTGACAATTCCTACCGCGCTTGCTTTGTCTGAAATTGCTACCAATAAACGGGTGGAAGGTGGTGGTGAGTATTATATCATTTCCCGTTCGTTTGGGTTAAATATCGGTGCGACGATTGGTTTGGTGCTGTATCTGTCACAGGCTGTGAGTGTGGCTTTTTATGTGATTGCATTTACAGAAGCCTTTTCATTTTTATTTGATTTTCTAAAGGAGAAATTCGACATTTTGTTACCCAGGCAGGTAATCAGTATCCCGGTAATGTTTTTATTGGCTTATATGATTATCAAAAAAGGCGCTAATATGGGTGTTAAGGCATTGTATGTTATTGTTGGTATACTGGCTTTCTCTTTGTTGATGTTCTTCCTGGGCTCAACCGATTATGCCTCAGAATCATCTTTTAGCTTGGCTAATGCAGAGTTCAGAAATATGGGTAGTTTCTTTGTGATCTTTGCTATTGTATTTCCTGCTTTCACTGGTATGACAGCCGGAGTGGGATTGTCCGGAGATCTGAAAAATCCTGGTAAATCAATACCCTTAGGCACTATCGGAGCAACCTTGCTTGGAATGGTCATTTATTTTTTTATTGCTTATAAATTGGCAGCATCTGCAAGTCCGGCCGACCTTGCAGGCAATCAAATGATCATGGTGGATATAGCTGTTTGGGGTTTTCTGGTTGTGCCGTTGGGATTGGCGGCATCTACCATTTCTTCAGCATTGGGCTCTGTAATGGTGGCGCCACGTACTTTGCAGGCCCTCGCAACAGATCAATCATTTCCTTCCGCAAAAATTAATGATTGGTTGAGCAGGAGCAGGGTAAAAGATGGAGAACCGGTCAATGCTTCCATTGTAACCTGCATTATTGCATTCTTTTTTGTGTTGTTGGGTGATGTGAATGTTGTTGCTCAGATTATATCGATGTTTTTTATGGTAACCTATGGCTCAATCTGTTTGATTTCATTCCTGAATCATTTCGGATCATCGCCTTCTTATCGTCCTTCGTTCAGATCGAAATGGATTTTTTCGCTGGTAGGATTTGTTGCTTCAATCTGGATTATGTTTCAGATCAGCGTTTTATATACCATTTTGTCATTGGCTGTATTGGTCCTGATGTATATTTATATCAATTACCTGCACAAGAGCCGAAAAGGGCTCGAATCAATATTTGCTAATTCTATTTTTCAGCTTAACCGATGGTTACAGGTTTATATCCAGCGTGAGAAAGTAACACGTACTGAAAAAGAATGGAGACCCAGTGCCATTTGTATTTCAAAAAATTCATTTAAATATGATAATGCATTCCGGTTGTTGAACTGGTTGTCTTACCGGTTTGGTTTTGGTACCTATCTTCATTTTATCAAGGACTATTACTCCAGAAGTACGAGTGAGCAGGCTAATCAGGAATTAGAAAAAATTCTGAAAAATATTGAAATTGAAAACAGTGTTTATGTAGATACAATTGTTTCACCATCGAATACTTCTGCCATTGTTCAGGCGATTCAGCTGCCTGGGATTGCCGGGATGGAAAATAACATGCTTATTTTTGATTTTGATAAGGATGAACCGGATGAGCTGGATGTTATCATAGACAATTATCGGGTTGTAAATGCAGGTAATTTTGATATTTGTGTACTGGCTGTTAGTAGAAAGCCTGTGTTTTATAAAAATGGTATTCACGTGTGGCTTAAAACCTTTGATGAATTGAATGCCAATTTAATGATATTAATGAGCTTTATTATCTTAGGTCATCCTGATTGGAAAAAAAGCAATATTAAAATTCATTATTTGTGTCGCGAAGAAGAAGCCGAATCTGTTAAATCATGGTTGGATGAACTAATCATGGGTGGCAGAATGCCTATTTACAAACAAAACATTGAGATTGTTGTCAGAGGGGAAAACAAGCTGGTTAAAGATATAATCAGTGATTATTCCTCAGAAGCGGGATTGTCTATCATCGGATTTATTCCTGAAGATGTAAAACAGAACGGTCGTGAAGTTTTCGAAGGCTACGACCGGTTGGGTAATGTGTTGTTTGTAAATGCTTGCTCAGCCAAGATAATTGACTGATATATCATTTTTTGAACATAAAATATACGGCCAGAATTATAAACACAAAAGCGATGATGTGATTGGTTTTCAGACTTTCATTTTTGAAAACCAACAGAGAAAATACGGCAAAAACCGAAAGAGTGATAATTTCCTGAATAACTTTCAATTCTACAAGCGAGAAAGGCCCGCCATTGCCGGCGTATCCGATTTTATTTGCCGGTACCTGAAACATGTATTCAAACAAGGCAATTCCCCAGCTAATCAAAATGATGGCGATTAAACCAAGTTTGTTAAACCATTTCCATTCGGCAAATTTGAGGTGCCCGTACCAGGCGAAAGTCATAAAGGTGTTGGATAATATCAACAACGCGATGGTTAGAAAACCTTTCATTTGATGGTAGACTGATAATATGGGTTGAATGTTGTGCGGAAAGTGAGGGATTCGAACCCCCGGTACAGTTACCCGTACACCGCATTTCGAGTGCGGCCCGTTCGACCACTCCGGCAACTTTCCAAAAACAGCGCAAAGGTAAATATTTATTTTTAAAAACAAACCCGGAAGCATACAAAATGATGTTCCGGGCTTGTAAAATTATTGATAAATCCTGTAGTTAAATCTCCCAGGCTAATGCGCTTGCCCCGAGGATAGCAGCATCGGCTTCTTTTAAATCAGAGAATAACACTTTGACTTTACCTTTCCAAATAGCAAGCAGATTTTTCTCCATGTGCTCAACAATCGGCTTCATGATGTAATCACCCGATTTTGTCAAACCACCAAATAATACGATAGCTTCAGGGGCACTGAACGCGACAAAATCCGACAAAGCTTCGCCTAATATCTTACCTGTATATTCAAAAATTTCCAATGCAACCTGATCTCCCTGCAGAGCTGCATCATGCACGTCTTTCGATGTAATCGATTCAGCAGGAATGTTTCGCAGCAAACTGTCATCTTTTCTTGTTTCCAGAATCTCACGTGCTGTACGTGCAACTCCGTTTGCTGACGCATAAGTTTCCAGACAGCCTGTTTTACCGCAAGCGCACTGACGACCATTGTTGCGTACAGAACAAGTGTGTCCCAGCTCTCCGGCAAAACCGTCATGCCCGTAAACTAACTTTCCATCGATAACAATTCCGCTTCCCACTCCGGTTCCAAGTGTAATCATGATGAAGTTTTTCATCCCGCGTGCAGCACCATAAGTCATTTCTCCGATAGCAGCGGCATTTGCGTCGTTGGTCAATACGGTTGGAATGCCGAATTTTTCAGACATTAAATTTGAAAATGGTATTACTCCCTTCCAGTTCAGGTTGGGTGCAAATTCGATATTCCCGGTATAATAATTTCCGTTTGGGGCGCCAACACCAATACCTTTGATTTTTGAAATGCCTCCGGCACCTTCAATCAATTTGTTGAGTTCAACATAAATATCGTTAATATACAGGTTGATATCCTGATGAGTTCCTGTTTTTACTGCTGATTTTGAAAGTACATTTCCACGGGCATCTACAATACCGAAAACAGTATTGGTTCCGCCCATATCCATGCCTATAACATAAGGTTTCTCCATAATGGTTTGATCTATTTAAATTAATTTATTAATAAACAAATGATTAATTTTTATTCAACAGGAATATCCTTGTTTACATTTTTACTTCCTACAAGTGCATAGAACAATAGGTATACAAGACCGGCTGCAATTACCCAATAACTAACCAGGTAGTCGCTTGTACCGTCAACAATAGCATTTTGGAGTAATGGTAATATACCGCCACCGCAAACGAGTACCATGAAAATTCCGGATGCTTTTTCAGTATATTTTCCAAGGCCTTCAACAGCAAGGTTGAAAATACCACCCCACATAACGGAAGTACAAAGCCCAATCAAAACTAATAACGCAGCATTTACAGGTACTTCTGCCAGGCCGAATAGTTCAGATCCGCCTTTGAAAACAGGTAAGTTAACCAAGACATCAGTAGGTGCGAACATGGCAGCTAATGTAAGTGTTAAACCTACAACAGAAGCAACTCCCAACATGGCTTTTGCAGAAACCTTGCTCCCGATGGCAGCACCCAACAAACGACCGACAAGCATTAACAACCAATAAGTTGCAGCGACAGAGCCGGCCACAGCTTCTGCAATGCCAACACCACCGTCACCGATTGGATTTTGCAACCATTTATTCAGTACATTGGGAACACCAACTTCAACGCCTACATAAACAAAAATACCAATAGCACCCAATACAAAGTGACGGAACGACAGAGCGCTGTAGCCTGATTTTACTGCAGAAGCCTGTTTTTGTTCTCTTGTTTTTTCCGGAATGGAAGTACGTGAAATCACGAGAAAAGCAAATGCAAAAATGGCCAGGGCAGCATACATCAATGGGAATACATCACTGATTTTGGCATCAGCGATTGCAGGAATCAGGATGCCCGTTAGTACGATAACAGCTGTACCACTTAATGAGTTGAAAGAACCACCGATTTGAATAAGTTGATTTCCTTTGTTTCCACCGCCTCCAAGCGTATTTAACATCGGATTTACCACAGTATTAAGCAGACACATTGAGAAACCGGCAACAAAAGCACCTAATAAATAAATGCCAAAGCTTCCGAATGCTCCTGAAAGAGTTTGTATTCCAACTCCGACAAATCCTATAGCAATAGCTATCAGCGCGGTTTTTTTATAACCGAGCTTTTGAAGTAAGTTTCCCGAAGGATAACCCATCACAGCATAAGCAATAAAGTTTGCAAACACTCCCAATGTCCCCATCCAGTTAGGAACATTAAACTGGAACTTCAAAATATCTCCCATCGGAGATGCTAGATTTGTTACAAATGATATCATTCCGAAAAGGAATATCATCACAATAATGGCAATGACGTTGCTGCCTTGTTTCTTTTGTGTACTCATTTTGTTAATAGATTGATTAGTTATTTGGATAAATTGATTATTTTTTTATAAAACGCACAAAAATACAATTTTTCCATGGCTTAACCACAAAAATAACGTAGTTTAATTCTGTTCTAAAACATATTTTATAGTTCCCTGAGGATAAAATCACTCATTCGTGTGTACAGATGACGTCTTGTTTGTTGTCCGGTTATACTATGGTTTTTGTCTGTATAAATATGCATTTCGAATTGTTTGCCTGCTTCAACCAGTTTATCCGTATAAATCAAGGTGTTATTATAGTGTACATTGTCGTCGGCCGTGCCATGTACAATCAGTAGCTTTCCTTCCAGCTGTCCTGCTTTCATTACTGCTGATGTTTGTTCGTATCCGGCAAAATTTTCTTCCGGAGTTTGCATGAATCTTTCTGTATAAGCAGTATTGTAAAAACGCCAGTCGGTAACGGGTGCAACAGATATGCCAGCTTTGAATACTTTTTCGCCGCTACTCATTGCCCATAACACCACAGAGCCTCCGTAACTCCAGCCCCAGATGCCAATTCTGGTTTTATCAACATAGCTCAGACCACCCAGGTATTTTGCAGTTTCGGTCTGGTCTCTGGCTTCCAGCACACCCAGTTGTTTGTAGGTTGATTTCATGAAAGTCGCTCCTCTTGAGGCAGTTCCCCTACCATCGACACATACTACCAGATAACCTTTCTGAGACAGGTAGTATTCCCATCCGATACTCCATTCGTTGAGAGCTTCCTGGGAACCCGGACCAGAATACTGAATCATAAGAACCGGATATTTTTTATCAGGGTCGAAGCCGGAAGGTTTGAGCATCCAACCATATAATCTGATGTTGTCTGATGTTGTAAAGTTAAAGAATTCTTTGTTGTTAAGATGAAGTGATTGAAAGGCGGATGCAAGAGCAGTGTTGTCTTGCAGGTCTCTTATCCTTGCTCCGTTATTGCTTCTGATTATTAACTTTTCAGGTTCAGTTACACTGGAAAATTCATGAATGAAATAGTTGAATCCGGAGCTGAACCAGGCATTGTTTTTACCTTTTGCATCAGTCAGGCAGATTTTTTTACCTTTTGCATCGATTGAAAAAATATTTCTTTGTACGGGTGAAAGTTCAGCGCTTTGATAGTATACGATGTTTCTGCGTTCGTCCACTCCGTAAAAATCAGTTATGTCCCATTCTCCTTTGGTGATTTGTCGTGCGATGGTGCCATCCATACGATGCTGGTAGATGTGCAAGTAGCCGTCACGGTCGCTAACACCATAAAAACCGGTATTGTCTTTACGAAATCTCAACAAATCGATATTTTGATAATCTATGTATGTTTTACTTTCTTCCCTGGTGATTAAACGTGCGATACCGGTCCTGGGATTTGCAAAATACATGTCCAACCGGTTTTGGTTTCTGTTCATCGAAAAAACAGCCAATTGACTCGCGTTGCCGGTCCATTTGATTCTGGGGATGTAGTAGTCGTTCTGCTGTTTCAGATCGACAATACGTGTAGTTTTGTTGAAATCATCGTAAATACATACTATGGCTTTAGGGTTCTTTTCTCCCGCTTTGGGATATTTAAATCGGGTTGTTTCCGGATAAAGCAGGAATCCGGGTTCTTCCTTGCTTAAGAAAGTTTGAAAAGAAAACTCTTTCACTTCTCTTTCATCGAATTTGATGAAAGCAAGGAGTTTACTGTCGGGGCACCAATCGTAATGATACGTTGTTCCAAACTCTTCTTCATACAACCAGTCCGATATGCCATTACTGATTTTACCTGCTTCTCCGTCTTTGGTAATCTGGATGTCTGTTTTGAAGTCAACCTTTTTCATGTGCAGGTTATTACCATGAGCAAAGGCTATGTACCGGTCATCTGCCGAAAAAACAGGAGCTTCCTGAGGTGTTTTGGATGAGAGGGGATCAAACTCTCTGTATTTGATGTCGTAAATGTAGTAATCGGCTGTAAAAGAACGCCGGTAACGCTTTTTTGTATTCGTGTAAACCAATATTTTGGTTTCTTTCGGACTTAAGATATAGCCCGAAAAAGAGTCAATTAATTTATTTTTTACTTTGTTGATTGATAACAAGGTGTCAACGGCGGCTCCTGATTTGTAACTGTATTTTACAATAGTCTGACTGTCAACCATCAGCGTGTAATGTTCTCCGTCATTCATGGATACCGGAATTTGACTCTTTTCCGGTCTGAACTTACCATCCGTGATGTCGTATAAAAACTGATCTGCATTGGTTGTGAATGTGATCATCATCAACAATGTAAAAAGAATTCTGCTTTTCATATTTCAACTTCCTTATTTATTTGATTTTTTTATTTACTCTGATTTCGAATGTAGTTCCTTCATTATCTTTCGTGATAAAAGAAATATGACCTCCCATGTGTTCGATGATACTTTTTGAAATACTTAATCCTAATCCCATACCGGCACTTTTTGTTGTGAAGTTGGGCTTGAAAATTTCGTTTCGGATGGTTTCGGAAATACCTGTCCCGTTATCAGTAAAACGAATAATAACGGTATCTTCCTGAAGTTTCAGGGTGACATCAATTTTACCTTTTACTTCTTTTTTGATAGATTGCGTGGCATTTTTCAGGATATTATTGAATACCTGAATGATTTGTTCGGGATCACCGGATACAATGATGTCATTTTCAGGTCCGCTATAACTGATACGGATGTTTTCATAGTTGTGTTGAAACAGATTTACGACTGAAACGAGTTTCCCGGCAATGTCTACGTCTGTAAATTTTGTTTCGGGCATACGGGCAAATTGTGAGAAAGTACCTGCAATGCGCGATAAATTGTCGATTTGCTCCACCAACGTGTGAGCTGCCTTTTCAAAATAACCGTCAAACTGTTCTGGATCTATTTTTTTTGTCCGCTGCAATTGTTGTATGGTCAGTTTCATCGGGGTCAGGGGATTGTTGATTTCATGCGCAACTTGTCTTGCCATGGTTCTCCATGCCGATTCTCTTTCGGCTGTCAGTAAAAGCTGGGCGCTTTTCTCTAATTCATCAACGGTACGGTTGTATTGTTCAACCAATTGGCCGATTTCATCTTTCGACTTGTATTCTATTTTTTCATTTTTACCCCCCAATCGCATGGATCTCAACTTGCTTTCAAGTTGATGCAACGGTTCCGCAAGTTGCCGGCCTGCTATCAGGATCAGAATGATAGAAAGGATGATGATAATCAGGTATATCTGGATGATGGCTCCTAAAAATTGCTCTATTTTTGCATTGATTTCGGTCTGACTGAAATATTGAGGAATGGAAATATAACCGATTTGCAGGTAGTCACCGTTGATAAGGTCTGAATAGGCAGCCAGGTAAGCTAATTTACCTATTTGCTCATATTGGTTTTCCGTGGTACGGTCAGGAAAATACACTTCAGGTGACATCAAACCGCTAATCAGGTTTTTGCTGAAAATAAGCGACTGAGAGCTTCCTCTCAGTTTTCCGGCGTTATCATAAATATTGATATCGGTTTGGTATCTGTATGCGAGTTCCTGTAAGTTGGTATTCAGACTTTGCTCATCAACGGTAGCAATATCTTCGGTCCAGTAATACAAATCCTGGAGCGAGTTCCGGATGTATTGTTTTTTCTTTTCAAGTTCAGCGATTTGTTCCTGCCGGTAATTACTTCTGATATAATTCACGGAGAATACAAGGATACTGATAAAACTCACAAATAACAGCGATATGAATACCAGTTGAAATTTGGATGTCAGTCCGAGTGCATATGTTCTTTTATTCTTCAACAGTCCGAATAGCCAGAAAACAACCCTGGCTATCAGCAGGTAAGCCAGGATGATAAACAGAGAATAAAAAATCAGATTGCGGGATGATGTACGAATAATCTCGGTAATGATAATCCGAGTGTCGTTCTTGGTATATACATAATAGTCACGATCCTTATCGTTTATTTTGGTGAAACCGTCATCCAGGCCGTGGAACATGATGTCCGATTCATTCCAGTCGAATTTCTGATCACTGTAAATTAATTTTGATTTCTCATATTTTGCAATTGAGATGTTGGATTGTTTGAATGCATCCGACTCTTTGCTGATTAATAGATCAGGAAAACTGTAACTTCTGAAATTCCGCTTCGGTTGAAATTCAAAAACCAGCAATTCTTTTTCTGTATGGAGAATCTCCGGATCGTCCAGAACAAGATCAACCAAACCGATAAAACTCATGTCGTATAGAGAGGCCGGCAAACTGTAAAAACCGGTGTTTTTGAGTCTTTTGCCCGTAAATTCAAGAAACCGAACGTAATAATCAGTTTCCGGAGCATTACCCGATACGGGATAAATTTGTACGTTGTACTTATTCCAGAATCCATATAAGTGTTTTTGATATATGTGTTTGTTGACTGAGTCGGTATCGGTTTTATCCCGCATTAATTGCTTGAGCGTCTCATCTTTCCGCAGATTTTTGTCCAGTTCTTCCAGTAGGAGTTCGGCAATCGGGTCGTTGTCGGAATTGCCGTTGACCATAATATTCTCTGCCTGAATTTTATATTTAATCAGCTTTTTATATTCGGATAAATGATAGGAACTCCAAAAAGAGATGATACTGATTGTAAAAATAAAAAGGCCAAAAGTATTGAATGTGAATTTGTTTTTAAACAAGAAGCGCCTGATTGAATCAAAAATCAGGATTGTAATCAGTAATAAGACAAGCAACCATGTGAAATTCTTGAATATCAGTGCATGTAATACAGTAATAACAGCAATATACATTAGTTCGATGCTTATCTCTTTTCCTGGTTTTGTTTTGAAATCTTCTTTGCTGTTTATTATCAATAAGAAAAAGAAAATTCCGGTTCCCAGTAAAAAGATAATTGTTTGCGCCCAGATGTTGATAAAATGGATATCGCGCAGAATAGCTATATTAAAACTGATGTTTGAGTTTAGAACTATGCTTTTAAGCGTTTCGAAGTAGAATAGCACATAAAGATAAAATACTGATTTCTTTAACCACAAACGCTTGTATGAAAAGCTTACCTTCAGATGATAAACCAGAATGGCGGCTACTAAAAAGAGACCAATTGCTGAGAGATGTGTAAAAGAATTGATGAGTTGATTGGTAGCATAATGATTGGATGAAAACAGTTGGTTGGAAAAGAACAGACCCGGGAAATCAATGTAGCTGCATATTAATATGATAAGTCCGGATAGCAGGGTGACTGCGATATACTGACTTTGTGTAATCTTTTTAACCCGAAAGAAATGGTTGATATTGAAATAGATAAAAATAAACAACAAAAATGAAATGCAGAAGAGGATAAAACCAGTAATCCGAAGTGCTTTACTGTCGTTTGGAGCGGGTATCAGACTAAACAGGTAATCGCCTTCCTTCGTGCTGACGCTGACTGCTCCGGGACTTGTTTCTTCAACAATGGTTACATTTTTACTGATATCGAAACGTGGATGAAAATCATTTTGCAGGTAATCGTTTTCGTACGGAAAGTTCATTCTGACAGGAATAAAAGCAACAATTGCCGTATTTGCTTTAACTTTATACCACTTATAAATGCCGTATGCGTTGGGTAATTTGATATAATGCCATCGTTCGTCCTGAACGATATGTTCCGACTCTACATCAAAACGATTGGTGTTCCACCCTGTCAGTTGTTCGTTTTCAAAAATATAAAAGGCTATTTGATCCTGTTGGTCAATCAGTTTCTGAAGAAAGGATTCTTCATGCAAAGCCGCAGGTAACCCCGAAGAAGAGATTAGCCGGTCGGATTTTGATATGGCATGATGCAGAGCATTGTTGAATTTTTGAGCCGAAAAGGGTTGAGTAAGGGTTTGATGGTATAGATACTCAACCAGAAAACCCGACAGTAAACAAATGATGAATATTGCCGGAAGTATTTTATATTTACCTTTCAACCTCATATAAATAAGCTTATTCGTGATGATAGCTCTCACCCCGGATGATCGTCATAGCCCTGTATAGTTGTTCTATGAAAATCAACCGGATCATTTGATGCGAAAAAGTCATCGGCGACATGGAAATCATACCGTTGGCTCTGTCGTATATTCTCTGCGAAAATCCAAACGGACCACCTACAACAAAAATCATTCTTTTTGCTGATGAATGCAGTTTTTTTTCAAGAAAACCAGCGAAGGCAACCGAACTAAATTGTTTCCCTTTCTCATCCAGTAATATAATATCATCCTGATTGTCAATTTGTTTTAATATCAGATCGGCTTCTTTTTCTTTCTGTTCCTGTACTGATAAATTTTTTGTATTTTTTAATTCAGGAATGGTAACTGTTTCAAAATTCAGGTAATGTTGTACCCGCCCTTGATAATCTTCGATCAGTTTTTGTAAAGATGTTCCGTTGGTTTTCCCTATCATCAGGAGTATGAATTTCATATAATGATTGGTTTTAACGATTCATGGTCTGCTATTTGTTAATATCCTTCCGGTTTAAATCAGTCGCAAATCGTCATTGAATTAAACTGCAAATACATAAAATAAAATAAAAGTTTTGCTTTGACTAAATAATTGATGTATTTTTGCCCTGAACTTCACCTTTAATCAGGTGCAAATATGGCACTTTTTAACGAGATATCCTGCCTGTAAAGGCATGTTTTTGTGAACTTTTAAATTACAGAACAATGAAAACCCTGATATCATTTATAATGTTAATGTGTTCTTTGGGTGTCGTTAACGCCCAACAGGAAGTTTCAGAAAGTATTTTAGATGCGCTTGCGGGAGGAGATGCGGCAACACTTTCTGCTCATTTTAATGACAATGTGGAGCTGGTCATCGGCGCCAGCAATGATGTGTTCAGCAAGCAACAGGCAACGGGCATCATCAATGATTTCTTCCGCAGAAATAAGGTAAGCGCCTTTCAGGTCTTGCATAAAGGAACAAAAGACACTTCTGCATTTTCTATCTGTACGATGAAAGCCGGAAATGCTTCCTACCGGGTGTATGTACTGGTGAGGAAAACTTCAACACGACAGTTAATTCAGCAATTAAGAATAGAATCATCCAATGACTAATGAATTTGAACAGTTGATATCGCTGTGGTTTGCAGAAGATATCGGTGACGGGGATCATACTACCTTATCCTGTATCCCTGAAAGTGCGATAGGAAAATCTCAGTTAATTATCAAAGAAGAAGGAATTCTGGCTGGAGTGGAAGTGGCCCGCCGTATTTTTAATGCTTTCGATCCCGGTTTAAAGATGACCGTTTTTATCCAGGATGGTGCGCATGTAAAGCCGGGTGATATCGCTTTTGTAGTGGAAGGAAAAATACAGTCATTGCTTCAGACCGAACGGCTGATGTTGAATATCATGCAGCGAATGAGCGGAGTGGCTACACGAACTAATCAGTATGTGAAAGCGTTAGAAGGTACGCGCACAAGGGTGCTGGATACCCGCAAGACAACACCTGGTCTCCGGTTGCTCGAAAAAGAAGCGGTGCGCATCGGCGGTGGTGTGAATCACCGGGTTGGTTTATACGACATGATCTTGCTGAAAGATAACCATGTAGATTTTGCCGGCGGTATTGCCAATGCCATTAACAGAGCAAAAGAATACCTCAAAGAAAAAGGTAAAGATCTCAAAATCGAAATTGAAGTCAGAAATTTTGACGAACTGGCGCAGGTGATGGCAGTCGGTGGTGTCGACCGCATCATGCTGGATAATTTTACGCCTGAAAATACTAAAAAAGCCGTCGAAATTATCGGTGGAAAATACGAAACCGAATCATCAGGCGGAATCACTTTTGATACTTTACGTACTTATGCTTCTTGTGGTGTAGACTATATCTCAGTTGGGGCTCTGACTCATTCGGTCAAAAGTCTGGATATGAGTTTTAAAGCCGTTTAAAGTTTTTATTAAAACGAACAAGGGTGATAGCTGCGACAATTGCGGCAAATCCGTCGGCTACCGGAAAAGCAGCCCAAGCTCCGTTGAGTCCGAAAAAAGGAGGCAATATCAATACGGCGGGAACCAGGAATATAAATTGTCGTGTCAGGCTCAGGAAAATTGAGATCTTAGCTTTCCCGATTGACTGGAAAAAGTTGCTGATGACAATTTGAAAACCAACCAACGGAAACATGAATATCACTATTCTCAGTGCATTGGAGGCTATTTGGATGAGTTCAGCGTCAGAAGTAAAAAGACTCACGGAAAATCTGGAGAGGAGTAAACCAGAAAGAAAGGCCCCGCTGGTCAGTATGGTCGCGATGATGATGGCAGTTTTAAGTGTTTTGAACATCCGGTCATAAAGTCTGGCTCCGTAATTAAACCCGACAACAGGCTGTGTTCCCTGATTCAGTCCCAGTACAATTTGAATGGCTAATGTCAATAAGCTATTGATGATACCGTAGGCTCCGATAGCCAGGTCTCCGCCGTATTTCAACAAGGTAGTGTTGACCGTTATAATTACCAGACTCGATGCCAGTTGCATGCTGAAAGGCGACATACCGATACTCACGATGGCGCCTACAATATCTTTTTCAAGTTTCAGGTAAGCTTTTTTAAACCGGATTTGTGATCCCGGAAGAAAAAAGTGACTCATTACCCAGATACTGCCAACTGTATATGCAATAACAGTTGCCCACGCTGCTCCCTGTATTCCCCAATCGAACACAAAAATGAATAAAGCATCAAGCACCACGTTGATAATGGCGCTAATCAGCATTGTGTACATTGCTTTTTTAGGGAAACCGGTTGCCCGCATGATGTTGTTGAAACCAAAGTTGATGGCAGAAAAAACAGATGCAGGTACGATAATGCGCATGTATTCCTCCGCATAGCCGATAGTCTCATCTGTCCCGCCGAACAAACGCAGCAAATCACCCATGAAGATATAGGTAAGTATTGATATTGTTCCTGATATCAGGATGGTGAGCGTCAGTGCATTTCCCAATATCTTTTCGGCCTTTTCAATATTGTTCTCTCCCAGTGTTATCGATATGCGCGAAGCAGAACCAGCTCCGATTAACATGCCGAATGCCATCAGTAATATCATGAAAGGGAAAGTCAACGCCAAACCGGATATGGCTAGAGCGCCCACACCCTGGCCGATGAAGATACGGTCGACAATATTATACAGTGACATGACTACCATGCCTATGATGGATGGAATAGAATATTGCCAGATCAGTTTTCCTATTTTCTCAGTGCTGAGTATATGTGTGGGAGCAGAAACAGACATGCTTGATGATTATATATAATCCGTTTTTGTTACGGGCTCCAAAATTACAAAAAACTACAGTATATACATGCAAATGCTGATTTATAATAATAAATTAACAAATTATACTATTTTTCACAAGTTAAGAAATGGTTTTCTTTAGTGAGAAATGCTTATATTTGCAAGCATAAAAGCATAAGAACGAAATAATCTTTCACATAAATACAATTAATGTTGAGTAAAGGATGTTGTCCATACTGATACCTACATACAATTACGATATTACTCAATTGGTAAACGATCTGCATATTCAGGCAGAAGAATTGGGTGTTCAGTATGAAATAATTGTTATGGAAGACGGTTCTGATCAATTTCTCGTCAAAAATCAGCAAATTAGTTCGTTAAATCACTGCAGGCATATTGTACTTCCGTATAATATCGGAAGGTCTGCTATCCGAAACCGACTTGCTGATGAAGCCAGGTTTTCGTTTCTTCTTTTTATGGATTGCGACGCAGCTGTCTGTAAAAAAGATTATCTCTTCAGATACCTTCCTTTTTGCAAGGGGAAAGTGATTGTGATTGGCGGAACAGCATACGACCCGGCCTGTCAGAATCCGGCATTTAGTCTGCGGCTGAAATATGGCCGTGAAAGGGAATCGAATCTGGCTTATCTGTTGCAACCTCACGATAAGGAGAATTTTGCCACCTTTAATTTCCTGATTTCCAAATCAGTTTTTTGTACAATAAGATTTAATGAATCGATTGCCGGATACGGGCATGAAGACACTTTATTCGGTCATGCGTTGCATGAAGCAGGCTTTACTTTTCAACATATTGATAACCCATTACTTCATAAAGGGCTGGATGACAACCACACTTACCTGAAAAAAACAGCCGAAAGCGTCCGCAATTTGTATTTGCTTTTCAAATCAGGGAAATATCCTTTTCTTGCAGATGAATCAAAACTTCTGCGGATGTTTTTACAACTGAAAAAATTCCGTCTGATAAAAATTGCAGCATTGAAATTTGTTGTTTTCAGAAAATTAATGGAAAAGAATCTGACAGGAAAACATCCGGATTTATTTGTTTACGATGTATACAAACTGCTCCTGCTTTGTGAAATTCATGTTAATGCTGACAAGATGACAGTTTGATTGTCTGAATTACATGTATAAGACTGATAAATGATGACAAATCATGCCTTGTCCGGCTTTGGCACAAAATCTGATTAACTGCACACGTCTAATTAAAAATTTAAACAATTAAAAATATATCGTGATTATGAACATCAAACCATTAGGAGACCGCGTGTTGGTAAAACCTGCACCGGCTGAAGAAAAAACCGTGAGTGGGATCATTATTCCGGATTCAGCAAAAGAAAAACCATTGAAAGGTGAAGTGTTAGCAGTAGGTAAAGGAACCAAAGATGAGGTTATGGAAGTCGCAGTTGGTAATACCGTGCTTTATGGGAAATATGCCGGTACCGAGTTGGAACTGGATGGTGAAAAATACCTCATCATGAGGCAATCAGACATCTTTGCTATCATTTAAATTGACTATTTAATCATTTACTATTTACCATTTTGTGGTTGAAAAGTTGACTAAAACGGTAAGTCGTGAATTTTAAAAATAGATAGTAAAATTAATTGTAAATTGTAAATTTTAAAATCGTAAATAGTCTTATGTCAAAAGAAATTTTATTCAATATTGATGCCCGCGATGAACTGAAGAAGGGCGTGGATGCCATTGCCAACGCGGTGAAAGTAACATTGGGTCCGAAAGGTCGTAACGTGATTATCGAAAAGAAATTCGGTGCGCCCCAGATTACCAAAGATGGTGTGTCGGTTGCTAAAGAAATAGAGTTGGAAGATTCATTCCAGAATCTGGGAGCACAGTTGGTAAAAGAAGTGGCTTCCAAAACAGGCGATGATGCCGGTGATGGTACAACTACTGCTACTGTACTGGCACAATCGATTGTAACCGTTGGTTTAAAAAATGTAACTGCCGGCGCTAACCCGATGGATTTGAAACGGGGTATCGACAAAGCAGTTGAACAGGTGGTAAAGAGTATTGCTTCTCAGGCTAAATCTGTAGGTGACGACTACAATAAAATCGAACAGGTTGCTACCGTGTCGGCTAATAACGATGCCGTAATTGGTAAATTGATTGCCGATGCTATGAGAAAAGTAACCAAAGATGGTGTGATTACCATCGAAGAAGCCAAAGGAACCGATACCCACATCGACGTAGTGGAAGGTATGCAATTCGACAGAGGTTACATCTCTCCGTATTTTGTTACCAATACTGAAAAGATGGAAGTAGAGATGGAAAAACCCTATATCCTGATCTACGACAAGAAAATAAGCAACCTGAAAGAACTGTTACCGGTACTTGAGCCGGCAGTACAATCCGGCCGTCCGTTCCTGATTATTGCCGAAGATGTTGAATCGGAAGCACTGACAACTCTGGTTGTAAACCGTTTACGTGCATCGTTGAAAATCTGCGCTGTGAAAGCTCCGGGCTTTGGCGACCGTCGTAAGGAAATGCTCGAAGATATCGCTATCTTGACAGGAGGGGTTGTGATTTCAGAAGAAAAAGGTATCCAGTTGGAGCAAGCCACGCTTGAAATGCTCGGTTCAGCAGAAAAAGTCACCGTGAATAAAGACAATACTGTGATTGTAAACGGTGCCGGCCAGAAAGAGAACATTGAAAAACGTGTAGCGCAAATCAAAGCACAGATTGGCACGACAACTTCCGATTACGATCGCGAAAAATTGCAGGAACGTCTGGCTAAATTAGCTGGTGGTGTTGCTGTATTGTATGTAGGAGCCGCTTCAGAAGTGGAAATGAAAGAAAAGAAAGACCGTGTGGATGACGCGTTGAGCGCAACACGTGCTGCTATCGAAGAAGGTATTGTTCCCGGTGGTGGTGTAGCTTATATCCGTTCTATCGACTCGCTGTCTTCACTGAAAGCAGTCAATGATGACGAAGCAACCGGTATCGAAATCGTGAAACGCGCTATCGAAGAACCGTTGCGTCAGATTGTTGCCAATGCAGGTAAAGAAGGTGCAGTGGTTGTTCAGAAAGTACGTGAAGGTAAAGCCGATTACGGTTACAATGCCCGCACCGATCAGTATGAAAACTTCCTGGCTGCCGGTGTGGTGGATCCTGCCAAAGTAACACGCGTTGCCCTCGAAAATGCCGCATCCATTGCTGGTATGTTCCTGACAACCGAATGTGTTATCACAGAAAAGAAAGAAGAAAATCCTGCTCCGCAAATGCCAATGGGTGGTGGCATGGGCGGTATGATGTAATATCAGCTCCCGCAGTATAATAATTTGGTTTGAAATCTCCGGTAGAAATGTTTCTGCCGGAGATTTTTTATTTCGAACGCCTCGACTGGACTTATTCGAATGATTCGAACCGCCCGATTCGAGCATTTCGAGTGGAACGATTCGAACACTTCGAGTGGAGCGACTCGACCGACTCGAACTGAACGATGCAGATACCTTGAGTGGAACGTCTCAAACACCTCACTTTACAACTATTCACTTCCATTGCAGAAAAAATTCATCAATTAAATGTTAAAAAATGTATTGGTGTGTTTTTAATTCTCTATATTTGTAAGGAAATTTCTGAATATAAATAGAGATAATATAAGATTGTTTTTTTCAGAAAACCGGACAATTGCTTTAGATTACGAACCTTAAATCTACAAGTGTATGGAAGCTGTTAGTCCTTATGTGGTTGCTGAACCTGTTCTCGATCAGATTGTTGAACAGTACAGAGACAGACCCGGCATGTTGTTGTCGACACTGGAAGCGGTTCAGGAAGCCAATCCGCTCAAATTCCTGCCAGTGGAAACGCTGGTACAGGTGTCCCGCAAACTGAGCGTCCCCATGACGCAGGTGTATAGCGTCGCGACATTTTACTCTTTTTTCAATTTAAAACCCCAGGGACGGCATGCCATCGTGGTGTGTCGCGGAACGGCTTGTCATACCAAGGGTTCACGGGAGTTGCTCAACAGTGTCGGGCACATCCTGGGTTTCGGATGTGAACCCGACGAGATGGAACAGGGTTACACGACATCCGACAATGAATTCACTATCAAGACAGTTGCCTGTTTTGGTCAGTGTGCCCAGGCGCCGGTGATCGCGGTCGATGGAGTCATTCATAGCAATGTCAATGCGCAGAAGCTGATTAAAATCCTGAAAAAAGTGAAATCGTCATGAAAAAGAGTATGCTGCAATCATTCGAACAGTTGAGTCATTCGTATATAAAAAATATACTTCCCGATAAACCCATGCTGATGGTGGGGATGGGAACCTGTGGTATCGGGAATGGCGCCGATGTGCTGTACAGAATCCTCGAAAACAGCATCTGTGAAAACAAACTGAATTGTTTGATTAAACCCACTGGTTGTTTTGGTTTTTGTGCCGAAGAGCCTTTGGTTAGCTTGTATCAGCCTGGAAAACCTTTGCTGGTTTATAGCCGGGTGACTGAAAAAGAGGTGTTGAAAATATTAAATGGCGCTGTTTCAGGCAAAATCTACACGAAGAATATATTATGTCGCATCGAGAGCTGGGATCACCTGGCGACCTATATTGAATACGGGAAAGGGTATGAAAACTACCCGCTCTGGCACGAACTGCCTTTTTTTAAGGGACAAAAGAAAATCGTCCTTCGCAATGCCGGGTTCATTAATCCTGAATCCATAGAAGATTATCTCGCAGTGGGTGGTTACCAGGCGCTGGCAAAAGTACTTACGGCGAATAATCCGCAGGCAGTGATTGATGAAGTTTTGAATGCCGGGATGCGAGGCAGGGGAGGCGCCGGCTTTCCGACTGGGAAGAAATGGGACATGATGAGACAGCAGGAAGCTCCCGGAAAATACATTATATGCAATGCCGATGAAGGTGACCCCGGAGCATATATGAACCGCAATGAGATTGAAAGTGATCCTCACTCGATTTTAGAGGGGATGATGATAGGCGCTTTTGCCATGGGAGCCGGTGAGGGAATCGCTTATGTACGCGCCGAATATCCGCTGGCGGTGAAACGTTTTGAAATGGCGGCAAAACAGGCGGAAGCGATGGGACTGATGGGGACTAACATCCTGAATTCGGGTTTCAGTTTTCAGTTTAAAATTGTGGAAGGCGCCGGTGCCTTTGTTTGTGGAGAAGAAACTGCTCTGATTGCTTCTATCGAAGGAAAAGCCGGGCGACCGGTACCGCGTCCTCCTTACCCTGCCGCCAAAGGGTTGTATGGCTGTCCTACCAACATCAATAACGTGGAAACCTGGTGCAACATCCCGGTAATTATCGAAAAAGGAAGTGATTGGTTCCGGCAAACAGGAACAGAGAAGAGTCCGGGCACCAAGGTGTTTTCGCTCGTGGGTAAAATTAAAAATACAGGTTTGGTGGAATTACCTCTGGGTTCTACCCTCGAACAATTTATTTTTGAAATCGGAGAAGGTACGGGCACGAATAAAAGGGTGAAAGCAGTGCAAACGGGTGGTCCGTCGGGCGGTTGTATTCCGCTGGAACATTTTAAAACGCCGGTCGATTATGAGTCGCTGGCTGCATTGGGGGCTATCATGGGATCGGGCGGTATGGTGGTCATGGACCAGGACAACTGCATGGTGGATGTCGCCCGTTATTTTCTGGAATTCAATGCCTCGGAATCTTGTGGAAAATGTACGCCTTGCCGGGAAGGACTTTCGCAGGCGCTGGCCATTCTCACGAGAATAACACGTGGTCAGGGTACTATGGCCGACCTTTCTATGTTGGAGATGTTAAGTCAGACCATCCGAGATACAGCGATTTGCGGCCTAGGACAAACATCGCCTAATCCTATTCTGACGACCTTGCGATATTTCAGGCATGAATATGAAGAGCACATCCAGGAAAAACGCTGTTATGCAGGTGTTTGCGAAAATTTGTTTTTGGCTTTGTGCGAAAATTCCTGTCCGTTGCACATGAATATTCCGGGTTATATCGAATTAATTAAAGAAGATCGGATTGAAGATGCTTTTGAACTGACTTTGCGGGATAATCCACTGCCGGGAACTATTGGTCGTATTTGTCACTTTCACTGCCAGATGCGCTGTCGCCGGGAAATGCTCGACGAACCGGTTTCGCAGGGTGAAGTGCATCGTTATCTTGCCGATACCATGTATCAGTTGGGAAAAGAGCACGAGATTTATCAGAAGTTAATCAAGGAAAAGTTACCTGATACAGGAAAACGAATTGCTATCGTGGGTGCTGGTCCGGCGGGACTGACGGCTGCTTTTTATTTAGTTCGACTGGGGCACGCGGTAACTGTTTACGATGCTTTCCCCGAAGCGGGAGGAGTGCTTCGATATGGTATCCCTCAATACCGGCTGCCGCATGCAGTGCTTGAAAAGGAAATACAGCTGATTAAAAAGCTGGGGGTGAAATTCGTTTTTAATACCCAATTCGGAAAAGATATTGCTTTAGATACATTAGAAAAACAGTACGATGCGGTTTATCTGGCCATCGGTGCCTGGAAGGAAACGAGTTTGAATATCTCCGGAGATGATGCGAAGGGTGTATTCGCGGGAACGGATGTACTGAAGATGCTGGCGGTGGATAAGCAACCGGCCCTGGGACAGAAAGTGGTGATCATCGGAGCCGGTAATGTGGCCATCGATGCTGCCCGCAGTTTGTGGCGGCTCGGTAAGGAGGTTACCATTGTCTATCGCCGTGAGAAATGCGATATGCCGGCCAATCAGGCTGAAATCAAAG
>JARKQF010000144.1 GCA_029973975.1 Paludibacter sp. | reverse complement strand
CTGATACCTGTGAATCGCGATACCACCCAGAAATAGGAATCATTGGCATGCGAAACCATCATGGAACCGGCTCCCATTGCCAGCATGGTCAGCAGTTTTCCCGTTTCAGAATCCAATCCGAGCGAGGGCAGCATGGGTGTTACAAACGAAGCCGCCGTGATGATGGCTACCGTGGATGAGCCTTGTGCAGTTTTCAGCAGAAAGGCAATCAGGAAAGGCACTGCCAGTCCCAGCCCGGTTTCAAGCAATAACGAACCTGCATACGCCCCGATCCCGGTTTCTTTGATGACTAATCCGAACATGCCTCCGGCAGCTGTTACTACCAGTATCGGTCCGGCTTTTTGAATGGCTCCTTCGATTAAATTGTTCACGAAACTGATTTTCGGTTTGCGGATTAACAGTAGCGACAACAACACTCCGGCGAGCAGGGCAATGACGGGCTGGCCGAGAAATACAAGGGCATGCACCAATACATTGGTTTCCGGAGCACGGAAGACTGTTAACAAAGAACCAACCGCAATCAGTAAGATCGGTACAACCACGGGCAGGAACGACAGACTTACGGGAGGTAAATCAAGCTGTTTTTGAGTGTCGTTGTTGGATACATCTTCGTAAAGTTCTTCAGTTTTCCCTTTTGTTTTCCATTTAATCCACCAGAAAGCAGCCAGTGCGCCCGGTATAGCGGCTAATGTGCCCAGTAAAATGAGATTTCCTAAATGAGCCTCCATGATTCCGGCAGCAGCCAGTGCCCCCGGATGGGTTGGGATGAGGCAGTGAACCGAATAAAGTGAGGTGGCCAGCACAAAAGCAACGAATGGCAGCGCCACCTTTGCTTTTGTACTGAATGACCTCGCCAGTCCGCTCATGATGATAAAACCTGAGTCACAGAAGATAGGCATGCCGGCAATAAAACCGGTCAGTCCCATCGCCGAAGCAGCGTTTTTGGCGCCAGTTTTCGACAGGATAAATCCGGCGATACTTGCTGCACCACCCGTCTGATCGAGTACTACGGCAATGATAGCCCCGAAAATAATCAGAAAACCGATGGATGCCATGGTATTGCCAAAGCCCTGTTTCAATACTTCGATGACACTCTGCTCGGGTAAGGTTACAACGGCCAGTAAAAGCGATACCGCAAATAAGGACACGAATGCATTCAGCCTGACTACCGAAGTCAGCAGAATGATAAGCACGATGCTTAATATGACCAGAACAGAAATGGTTATGATACTCATACGAATTGAATCAAAATGATACGAACCTGCACTTGTTAACTAAACACGAAACTTTTTTATAACTGAGTCTGAACTTTGATGTTTAAAATCAAGGGTTTGTGGAAAAGCTGTTTGGCTTCTTCCTGTCCGATTTTTTGTCCAACTCCCTCTACGTTTACGAATGTTTGTGTGTCATCATACATTTGCACGATTTGCATGATGCCGTAATACAATTTTCCGCCTTTGGTATTCTTCAGGATAATATAATCACCGGCACGGAAATTTTCAGTCATGGGTTTAACACCGGAAGTTCCTGCATCAGTACGGCGACGGGCAAAATTTTGCGGACTCAGGCTCGTTGGGTTGTTTTGTTCGCCCAGGGTTGAGTTATCCAGTGTTGACTGAATTTTTCCCAATTGATAATAAGCCCTCATTTTAGCTGCATCGGTAGTAGCCTCGTTGTTGATTACAAGAAAGAGCGAATCCACGAATTTGTAACGGGCTTCGTTCCAGTCACCGCCAACCCAGGAACCGGCAATGATTTTAAACTGGGTAGTGTCAATATTGGCCTGACGAATGGCGTTACCGCCGATTTCATATAAGTCACACTGGCGGCCGGTGGTTCCTCCTCCTAATTGAATTGTCCAGAGATTGGAGAACATATAACCGCGCTGACCACCTATATAAGCTTTGTTGGCTGTATTCTGCAATACATTCAGGAAACAGAAACTACCGTTCTGTCCCTGTACCGAGCGTAATTCATCAGCAGTAAGGACATGTTTCTTCTCTCCGTTAATTTCAGTTCCGTGAATAGAGAAGAAAGAAGGTGTGTTGGCTAAAGCGCCGGTGTTAGGTGTTGTGTATACATCGGGCATATTTTCGGCATTCCATACCATGGTGTCGGCACGTAAAATTACCTGTCCCAGGAAGGCTAAACCTTTGGCCTCGCCTTCAACTGTATTTACACTGATGTAGGTTTTCTTTGAAGCATCACCAACCACAACTTTTACTTCGATGTGGCTGATTTCCTTGCTGTCAACAAAATACTCCATGTTCAGATTCACTGTAGAGGCGCCTTTGGCCAGGTATTCCTGAGCTTCTCCTTTGGCGGTGTAGCTGTTGTTTTCCTGTTTTACACCGGTGAAGAATATCCCGGTTATGGGTTTGTCGGCGGTAATTGTTCCGGTAATCTCAACTGCGCCGGCGTATATCAATGTATCTAAACTCACTTGATCCAGTGCAAACTGTACGTTTGCTTCCTTGACCTCGTCTTTGTCGCAGGCTACAAACAGGGTAGTTGTAGCGATTAAAATACTCAGAAATAAAAAATTAAGTTTTTTCATAATGATAATTTTTATTGGTGATTGATGTTTTATGATTAACTGTTTATTTTTTCAGGCGGATGACTGATGATACAGGGAAATGGTCGGAAAGTTTACAACTGGTATCGACCGCTGTTTTAACTAAACTGAATTTTTCCTTCGGATATCCGTAGATATAATCTATTTTTATTTCCGGTTTCATGGTCGAATAAGTCAACACGGTATCGGTGGCATTGAACCACTTAGCAAAACCTTGCTGAATTTCATCGGAAATTGGTGTGGCATTGAAGTCGCCGGCCAGAATAATGGGTGTTTTGATTTGTTTGATTCTTTTGTTGATGAACTTTATTTGTTCTTTTCTTGCCTGGGCTGAAGACACTTCGAGATGCGTGGAAATAAAAGTGAGTACTGATTTGTCCGGCATTTCAATTTCAGCAATTAACATCGTACGTTGTTCGTTTTTAGGATTGGGATTGGGGAGCAGAACCCGTTCACTTTTGATAACCGGATATTTTGAAAGGATTCCAACGCCATAATATCCACCTCTGTAATCAATGGCTTTACCATAAATGCCGAACAGGCCGGTATGATACGCAAGTTCATTTACAAAGGCTTTCCCTGCTTGTTTGGGAGCACGTTCGCGGGTTGTTTTCCAGTCGCATTCCTGAAGCGCAACGATGTCGGGCTGTTGTTTGTTTATGTAGGATGCCATCTCCTCCAGCGAAGAGAGTTCACCGAAACGCAGGTTGAAGGTCATCACGTTTAATTCGGTGGTTTGCGCTGATAATGCCGCGCAGCATGCAATGGTTAATGCTAAAAATAAACTTCTGAATCTCATCTTGTTGATATTGTTATTAAATATATTGTAAATTAAAACTACTTTTGTTTTGATGTTAAACCACATGATTCAAATCTGAAAACAGCTAAATGCACTTATATGACTTATATGGTTAAAATCTAATATTCTAATTTAAGTATTCGATTTTACACTGATACATGGGCAAGTTGCCAACATTATTCGATACAACTTCCCTGGCAACAAAATTGACCGGTGTCAGTACGAAAATCTCACGGGTTTTTCCTGCTGTGTTGGTCGCGTGAAACGATAGTCTGAAATCTTTCAGATTGTATTTCAGATATTCTTTTATTTCAGCGCTTATGTTTTGTTTGACTGTGCCGATCATAATTTTGTTGGTTTTTAATCCATCTCCAAGTATTCTGACCAAAGCGGGAAATTGCATTTTGTCATCAAGTTTACATGTTATCAACGCAACAACAACCGGATTCCCTAATGGCGCCATCAGGGTACATCCGCCGACAAACAAGGTGTCGGATATGGCTGCGCCTTCAAAAACGTTGATAACAGGTCGAACGATCATTCCGGTTCCCTGCACGAAACTTTCACTTAAGGTGTTTTGCACGAAGAATGACTTGGTTCTTGTTCGCCAGCCGATTTCCACGACGGGAGAAGTTTGTCCGATCTGTGCATCCGACCGGTCGAATAAATAAGCCAATGGAGTCGTAATGCTGTTGATACGATTGACTATCAGGTCGGTTTCGTTTTCCTGAAACAGCGTTTCATCGTTCAGCCGGGTATAATATTCGATTGTCATCAGGTTTCGACTGTTGACTTCTGCCGGAGGCGCCGGAGCTTCATAACCTTCATCGACAACAACCGGATCTTTGCATGAAAAAGTAAAGCAGGTGATGCAAACGAGAAGTAAAGCTGTGTATTTAAATCGCAGATTGTTCATTTCTTAATTAATTACGGGTGTTCAACATCAGCCACAATAAAACAATGGTCGGATAAGCCCGGGTTACAAACGATCTCATAATTTTTTCTGATCCATGTTTTGGGATAACCCATTACATAATCGATGCGTTTCGTTGGATTCGTACTGGATATGGTGTTGCCGGTTCCTTCGCCTATATCCTGCCATTTGAATTTAGCATAATTTAGGGTTTCCGAATCAGGAGTCGCATTGAAATCTCCAATCAGCAGGGTCGGGAGTTCGTTGTTCGTCAGCATATTCGTGTTGATGGTTGCCAGCATGCTGATGCGTACCTGCTCGTCGCTTGCCACATCGAGATGCGTCACGGCCACCCTGACTTTTCGTTTGTCCGGCATCAGCACATCTATCCACGAGCAGGCTCTCATTTCAGAAGCGCCTGTTGGTTTTGCCGTAATGGTGCGTGCGTTGTAAAAGGGATATTTGGATAAGATGGCATTCCCGAAATCTCCGCCTGCATAGGTGAATGCTTTCCCGTAATAAGGAAACATCCCCAGTTTAACCGCCATTTCCGATAGCAGATCCTTGTTCCCGTTGCGCGTGGTGAAATTATCCATTTCCTGAAAAACCACTATATCAGGATTGTACTGACGAATAAAATCGCTGTAAGCATCCGCATCGTAATTGGCAGGCTTACCTCCTTCCTTCATGTTCATCGATATCACACGAAGTGATAAACTTTGAGCCAGCAAAGCCGGGGAGATAATCACCCAAATAATCAGTAATATGTTTTTTTTCAATGTCATATATATATTTTTAACCACAAAAGGCACAAAAGAAAAACTAAGAAATCACAAAAGAAAATTTTTGAACCATATAAGCCATAAAAGTTACATATAAGCTAATATTCTTTTCGATTTACTATTAAGCATTTAAACCAAGTTAGAAACATTAATTTTGAATTTTTTAACCCTTAAACCCTTAAACCAATTAACCACTAACCACTATCCACTAACCACTATCTTCTCAATCCCATCCCGGATTATTCGGTCTCAGATTCGGGTTACGTTGCATTTGATTCAGCGGCAATGACAATAAATAATGTTTCGCCGGGTTGAATGTTCTTCCCGATTCAATGATCAGATATTGTTCTCCGCCCACGGTTTTCCATTTAAGCGTGTTCAATATTCCGGCAGTCAGTTTCGACGGGTCGAGCCAGCGACGGTT
>JARKQF010000077.1 GCA_029973975.1 Paludibacter sp. | reverse complement strand
CAATTATGGGATTCTTGATGACCGCACTTTGGTGCTGGTTGTATAATGTAATAGCGAAAAAGATTGGCGGAATCGAAATTGAAGTAGAAGTGATTGAATAGTAAAAATAAACTAACGCTAACAGGTCGGTATATGTCATTGGCGCTCCGCACCGCGAGAACCTTCTGGCTAAAGAGGACCGTTAAGTGGCCAGCGGTGCGGCCTGCCCCGGCTGCCGCCGGGGACTCCCGCCTGGTGTCACGGTTTTTGCCAACGCGAGAATAAACTAGTAACAATCATAACCCTGCAGCGCATCACGAGTGCAAAAACACGCGCCACCCCGACTCGGCGCCAACAACACATACCGCCGAACGTTAGCGGTAATGCCAAGGTATTGCAGTTTGAGCCGACAGAAATAAGTAGATAATATGGAAAATTTAGAAAGTATCTCGAAAAGAAATATAGAAAAGGCATTTGAAATTATTGCCGAGTTGGAAATTCAAAAAACTTGGGAAAATCTAAATTCAACTTGCAATTTGGTCGGTTCTGTAAAGACAGGACTTTTAATGAACAAGTTAGACATTGATTTTCATACCTACTCGAATGATTTTTCGATTGAAAAAAGTTTCAGTGCAATTGCTCAAATCAGCCGAAATCCGAAAATAAAAAAAGTCACATACAGAAATCTGTTAGACGCAGATGATATGTGTTTGGAGTGGCACTTGTGGTATGAGGAAACGCAGGAACGCATTTGGACGATTGACATTATACACATTAAGAACGAATCGGCTTATGCTGGCGTAATTGAGTGTGTAACCGAAAAAATAAAATCAGTTTTGACCGAAAAGCAAAGACAAATAATTTTGAAAATAAAATGGGAAAGCGAGCAGAGGAGTGAGAAATATTCAGGAATAGACATTTATCAGGCTGTAATTGACGAGGGAATTGCAAATTTTGAAGACTTTAAAACTTGGAATAAGAACAAAAAAAACATTGCAATTTCGATGTGGGAACCGAGTGTGGAAATGGGAAAAAGAGATTGACATAAATGCACAACCGCTAACATCGTGTATAAGTAATGGCGGGGGTTGTAGCGTATTCAAGCGTACTACCTCGCATCAAGTTCATTGTATATTGACAGGAAAGTGCCCCGTAATCCGCCACTACTCATACACGAGAACCGTTAGCAACAATATTTACACGCACCAATATGAAAAGATTACTATTAGCCACGATTCTCATTATTTGCACATTTCAGGTTAACTCCCAAGAATCCAAATGGTCTATGCTTCCCGAAAATGCTAAAAAGAAAGCCGAGAAAACCGTCTCGAATTTTGTAGACGCAATTAATAAAAATCAAGATATCTCAAAGTATTTCACTAGTAAGGAGGCAAATTATGGCGGACAAATCTGGATGCCACTCAATGAATATGCTAAGTTCATTAAATCCATACTGCCTAAGCAGATAGACTCCTTAAAACTAATATATTACAATTTCGATGATGTCGAATCAGATGAGTTAATAAAGGCAAAGGCCTTGGAGCTAAATCGTGTTTTCAATAACTTTTCAATTATTGCATCAGGCAAATTTAACAGTCAGAATATTACACTTGTTCTCCAACCTGTTAACTCTGATATCAAGATTTATAGCATCACTGTTGAAAGTGTTGCTCTTAAAATGGCTTCCAAAGAAATTGATGCTTTTTATGATACAATACCAAATATCCAGTTAGCACTAAGTATTCCAAAAGGCTTTGAAGGTCCAATCAATGAGAAGGAAATGATAAGCTATACTCTTAAGGGTAATACTGAACGAGATGCCATAATCCAAATAATGTATTTAAATCAGAAAGCTCCCATTAATGTCATAACCGAAAAATGGGCACAGCATATTACATCTGGTTACAAACGGTCTGAATTTGAAATATCATACTTGCTAAATGGATACATCTTTAACTATGAAATTATTGATGCTGAGAATAATGTAAATAAGGGCATTACGATCGGAATTGAACATAACGGTTATTCAATAATCATTCAGTATTTCGGTTTTAAGAATGCTTACGACAAACACTGGAATGAAGTGGATCAAATGATAAGAAATATTAATTTGTATTAAATACTGTTGCTAACAGGTCGGTATATGTCATTGGCGCTCCGTGGCGCGACAATCGGGTAACTAAAGAGGAAGGCTTCGTGGCTGGCGCCACGGCCTGCCCCGGCTGCCGCCGGGGACTCCCGCCTGGTGTCACGGTTTTTGCCAACGCGAAAATAAACTAGTAACAATCATAACCCTGCAGCGCATCACGAGTGCAAAAACTCGCGCCACCCCGACCCGGCGCCAACAACACATACCGCCGAACGTTACCTGCAAGGCTAAGTTGAGTTAACATAAAGTATGCTTTTGTTTTGTATATTTGTAAAAAATAGCAGTCATGGATTTACAGACAAGAAAACTCAATGCAATTGAATACATAGCCGGTCTTGAAGATGAAAAAATATTCAACAAGATTGAGTTGGCCATTCTAGAAAATAAAGTCCGATCTGAAAGGAAACTGAAACCATTTACGCAGAAACAGTTAATTGAAAGAGCTGAAAAATCAAGCCAAGATTACAAATCTGGCAAATACAAGACTCAAGAAGCCTTAGAAAAAGAATCAGAATCCTGGTAGTCCCATGAAAATCATCTGGACTGATTTTGCAGCTAATTCACTACTTGAAATTTACCAATTCTACAAAGCGTCGGCTAACATTAACGTCGCTTCCAGAATCCGTACAAATATATTCAATGCCACCAAACAACTGATCAAACATCCTTTATCAGGACAACTTGAGCCAAATCTCATAAGACTTAATGAAGAACATAGGTACCTCGTAGAGGGTAACTACAAGATTATCTACAAAAGGGTCAAAGAGGGTGTGTTAATAACTGATGTATTTGACACCAGGCAGGATCCCCGTAAGATGCAAATAAGAAGTAAAAAGCCCAGCAGGTAACAGGTCGGTATATGTCATTGGCGCACCGCACCGCGAGAACCTTCTGGCTAAAGTAGAACGCTAAGTGGCCAGCGGTGCGGCCTGCCCCGGCTACCGCCGGGGACTCCCTCCTGGTGTCACGGTTTTTGCCAACGCGAGAATAAACTAATAACAATCATAACCCTGCAGCGCACCACGAGTGCAAAAACACGCGCCACCCCGAAGCGGCGCCAACAACACATACCGCCGAACGTTACCGCCAAGTGTGAGAAAAACAACACAGCATACAATTTGCTACTAAAGACAAAGATAGAAAAACGATAAAATGAATAGCTAACGCACAAAACAGCATATTTGTAAGTCCCGACACACGACCAAAAATTGCAAAAGAGCTGTATTTATTGCCAAGCAACAAGAAAAATAAATGAAAATATTTGACATATGTTTACCAAGAAAAATAAAATAGAAGTAAACGCAATACTTGACACACAAATAGAAGAAGTCTTAAAAAAGACATCTCAATATGAAGATTTTATTGAAGGGAAACTAACCTGCAGTTCGTGTGGTTCTATAATGAACAATCAAAACATTGGAATTATGCTTCCAGTTGAGAGTGGTACAAAAATTAAATTTTACTGTGATAGGATGGATTGTGTAGAACAATATAAGCTTGACCATGAATAAAATTATCGAATATATTAAAGTGTTTATTGAAGGACATGGAATTTCTTCTTTGCTTGTATTAATTATATTAATGCTTTTGTACATTGGAGCTACAAAACCCGAAAACTTTCAAATATATTTTGGATTTATATGGAGAATTTTAGCACATCCCTTTAAATCGCTAAGAAAACATTCGATAAAAAGCGATGTCGAAGGTCCTTGTACAAAAGCATTAAAAAATATAGCCAAAGAGCTTCCTGACATTGACATTCCTACGTTGTCAATAAATTGGGTAAATGAATATAATTTAGAAACGGCTTTAAAAGATGGCAAGGCTATTGTTAAATTGAGATTTGAAGACAATCCAACAAAAAACATAGTTAAGGCGACAACGATATATGTTAAAGATGCTTTTCTTAAACACACAAAACCATATATAAATGAAAATTTCAGAAAAGCTTTGGATATTTCAGTAACCAAGAAAATTCTACTCAAAATTGAGAAAAATAGTTCAAATATCTTATCAACATTCATTGATGAAAATATATCTGAAAGTTTTGATGTTTTCGAGCGTTGTGAGTTAATTGAAGAAATTGATGATAATGGTTTATTTACTCGAATTTTATTAAGAGAATTATATCTTTTTGGTAAAAAATTATATGGTGGAAATATAAAAGAAGAATACAAAAAAGAATCCGATGAGTTTCTGCGATTTGTTAATCAAATTTCAACACGAGAGTATGATGATGATACACCTCTATCTTTTTCGAAACAAATATTGAAAGTTGGTGTTGTATTAGTTGCAAAAGAAGAAACATTTTTAAATTACGGAATTAAACCATATCTAAGACGTATAAAACTTGGAATGTCTAAAGGTATTGAAAGCTTCTATTTATTAGCAAGGGGAACAAGTGTTTCAATTTTACGAGAAGTAGCTACGCAACTTTTAAATACAGGTAATTTCGCAGTAGTGGGCACTTAAAACCCACTGATTATTAATTGGTTATTATTAAGTTCTTTGACATTATTGTAATCATGTTTCGTAAGTATCTCTTTTACAGGCGTTTTGTTCAGTAGTGAGATGCTGAGGATCTGTAATATTTCGTAGATTGAACGTCCAACTTTCAATTTGTAACCAACCAGAGCAACCAGGCAATAAGCGATGATTGCACAGTATATCTGGATCTTCACAGCATTGATAGTAGTTCCCCGGAAGGCTTTTATTTTAAGATGCTGCTTCATCCATTTGAATAACATCTCTACTTCCCATCTCTTCTTATAAAGGAATGCAATCTCAGTGGCATTAAGGTCCATGTTATTGGTCAGGAAAACAAGGTGCAGGTCATGTTCGGCGTCATAATACTTTATTCGTCGCAGCTTTTCAGAATATTCGATTCTTGATTTAGGACCCAACAACCTTCCAATCTGGTCATTGATAACACCGGTTGTTTTGTCTACTGCCCTTGAGTACATCCTTTTGAACTGAAGATTATCCCTGTCTCTTATAACAAAGAATGACTCGTTAGCATGTATTCTGTGCAGTCTATGAAAGTCGGTGTATGCTTTGTCAGTAACATAAAAACTCCCTTTTTAATATGGAATGAGGTCCATAATGTTGACATCGTGAACCCTGGCTGTGGTAATGTGGATAAAGCCGGGAATAGAGGTCTTTATATCAAATAGAGTATGGATTTTTATCCCTCCCTTATGCTTTCGGAACTCAGCCCACCAGAAGACGCTTAAACAAAGATCTATTGTTGTAGAGTCCAGCGCATAAACATTGCCATCAACCTCTATCTCAAAATCATTCCGGTTACAGCTTCTGCGTGCTTCTACAATCAGCACATAGGCAAACTCTTCAAAGATTTTACAGTTCCTTTTTTCATTTGCCGTGCCAAGATTTCTGCGTGAGACAGTTGAACCAAAACCGAGATGATAGTACTTTGACTGGTGTGCTTCAAGGCTCAACATCAAATCTCGCATGCTGTCTCTTGCTGTCAGTTGCCCAAACACCATACAGAGCATTTGATTCCAGCATGTAAATGATCTTACACGCTTATTGCCCTCATACTTGTCAACGATTCTATCAAATACCCTGCGAGGTAAAAAATCTGTAAGTTGAGCGAAGATATACTTGCCTTGATTCATGGATAGATGCTTTTCTCAAAGCAAAAATCCACTTTTTCAATTCAAATCGTCACGCTCGAAAAAAATGCTACAGACGCGATTACTTCATAATTTCAATGAACGACTATTAAAATCTAATGCCCACTAATGATAGATCTCGATTAATTTGGAGAATTGTAACTTTAAAGTTACCTTTGCGCTTGACTTGATGAATAATGGAGAAGATCCGAGAGATAATTGCTTACAAGAACTATTTTGAGGACTTTTTGAAAAAGCAACCAATTAAGGTTCAGAATAAGATTTTCAAGATATTAGAGGCAATTGAGACTTTAGAAAGGATACCAACGACTTATTTGAAAAGCATTGTAGAAACCAAAGGGCTTTACGAAGCAAGAATTCAAATAGGGACTGATACTTGGCGTGTATTCTGCTTTTTTGACAAAGGGAAATTAGTTATCCTTCTAAACGGTTTTCAGAAAAAGACACAGAAAACACCAAAAAGTGAAATTGAAAAGGCAACAAAATTAATGATGGAATACTATGAAAGCAAAAAATAACAAAACAGACATTTCAACCTGGGCTGAAATCAAGGATCGTGTTTATGGCGAAAAGGGTACTGAAAGACGTGACAACCTTGAAAGAGAATCCGAATCATTCAAAATAGGTCTGTTGTTAAAAAAAGCAAGAGAATCTCGTAATATGACCCAGGAAGAATTAGCTCAAATCATTGACAAGAAAAGGACATATATTTCACGTGTCGAGAATAACGGCAGTAACATAACTTTGAGTACACTTTTTGATATAGTTGAAAAAGGACTTGGGGGAAAAGTTAATATTTCAATCGACATTTAGTTTAATTAACTACGCACCATAACAAACGGTATAGGTCATGGCTGCTTTCAGTATACACCGAAGCTTTGCAATCGTAATTAAACTTTGTATACCTCGACAGGAAACTGCCATTTAGCCGCCACGCCCCATACCGTCAAC
>JARKQF010000066.1 GCA_029973975.1 Paludibacter sp. | reverse complement strand
CGGATGTAGAAGCTATCAATGCTGATGATATTACGTTAGATGCCATTAAACCGGCTGCTATTGGAAATGTGATTGCCTACAAAGCCGGACCTACTTCTACTGCAGCAGGGATTAAAGGTATTTTTAAAATTTATGATATCGTATTGACACATGCTACAAACAAAGAGCTTGGATACTTTGTGGTTTCATTCAAACAACTTCCATCTCCTACTTCAAGTGTTGAAACAATCAAAAAAGAATCATCATGGAAACAGATTGGACAGTCAATTCAAATGGTAAATGATGCAAACGGAATTGTAAAACTATACGACACAGTAGGAAGATTGGTTTTATCAAAGGATGTACGTGGAAATGAAAAAATTGACTTATCTTCCTATAAAGGAATTTATGTTGTCCAGTTTAAGAACGATCGTAGAAAAATTGTCCTCTAAAATTAGTATTAAATCAACTGACAAGGTTTACTGATAATTGTCAGATGTCATTTATAGAGACGTTGCTATGCAACGTCTCTATATTTTTTAATCTGATTTTCAACAGCATATCAAAACAACTCTGCTTGTTATTGCTTACCAAGTTGGTAAACATAAACAAATTTTATATTTATCAACTTGGTTCGACATGCTATAAATCATGCTTATTTTTTCATGACTTTCACATCTCCTATTTTTTGCTCATCCGAATATAAGCACAAATAGTAGATCCCGCTCTCCAGCTCCTTTAAAGAAATACTTCCATTCAGCATCTTTTTGGATGCTATTAGTTTTCCGGATACGTTATAAATGTCTGTTCGTTTTACGGACTCATTTCCGGAATACTGTATGAATAAGTGGTCATTAACCGGATTGGGATAAACTTTTATTAAATCCGAATCTTCCGGTGTAACTATTATATCCGTGTTTTCCTCATCCACTACAACATGAAGTATGGTGAAGTCAACATCTTTTCCATCATCAACAATTAATTTGAAATAATACGAACCTTTCAGAGCATTGGAAAATGTTGCTGATGACATATTTGCATTGGTTACTGCTACAAAAGCAGGACCTGTTATCTGTTCCCATTTGTATGTCAGATTATCGCCATCGGCATCGGAACTTTCGCCGGCATTAAGCGTAATGACAGTTCCTTGCTTTTCATAATTTGCTTTGGCAACAGGAACATTGTTCGTGTTCGTAACAAAATCACCATATAAATTGAAGGTTTTGATAGAGTTCTCCCACTGACCCGAACGTTCTACACAATTCAGTCTGACATAACGCCCCGACACATTACCTTCATTGTTGCTATTCGAGGTTCCACCTGTGAAAGCGTCATTCGTAGCATAAGTTTGCCAGGTATTTCCATCAGGCGAGATTTGAATATTAAACTTCTTTGCATATTCAACATGCCAGACGATCGAAATCTGCGATGGCTTAACCTGATGTTGTAAGTCGACCTGCCACCATTCGCCGTTTCTATGTGCCGATGACCAACGGGTATTGTCATTAGCATCAACACCTGCCTGCGGATACATATTTACTTTTTCCGAAGAAGAGGCAGAAGCCGGTTTCTTAAGTGCCAGATCATGGGCGGTAGTCGGATAACTCACAACAATTGAGAAATTCTTGAAAGCCATATTGACTCCGTCAGACACTGTCAAACGAAACATGTAAGTACCTGCTGTATTGAATTTCATTTCTGTCAATGGCAGATTCGGAGATAATATGATTGCTTGCTCCGGTCCGCTGATTTGCTCCCATTGACAGGTCAGTTCACCATCTGCCGGATTTGTCGAGGCTGTTCCGTCTACATAAGTTTTAGCATGGGGGAGTAACACCGTCTTCTCTTGTAAAATCACGCTTGCTGACGGCATTTTCTCCTTTTCAGTTCCAAACACCCGTATTTCACGTAAAGAAAACTTGCCTGCTCCGGATTTTTTTTCCGTGAAACGGATACGGATATAACGTGTATCAAATGCAGTAAAGCTATGATATTCTGCCGCACCCATACCATTTGTAACATTTTTCAGTTCAGCCCAGCTTGCACCATCCATAGATTTCTCCAGCACATATTGTTTTGCATAATCAGTATCCCAAAACAGTTCTACCTTGTCGACATCGCATAAAGCTGCCAAATCGACTATTGCCGATTCCTCTGTGCCGTTCTCCGAGTCCCAACGGGTAGATAAGTCGCCATCGACCATCTGTTTACCCCAATATTTTCCAACTTCAGAAGAAACCGTGACATCTTTCAAATAAGCCAGATTTTTATATTCAGAAGCGATAACAGCCGGATCAAAAACCTCAATATCTGTAGCATATAAATTATTGTTTGTATCCCACTCGGCATTTCCATTGACAAAAGCAAGCTGAGCTCCCAGCTGCATCCTGCCGGCTGTTTCTGCTGTCCACACTCCTTCCGAACCTATCAGCTGGACTTGTCCCGGTGCAATAATTGTTTTCGTTTGCCCTGTAGTTGCAACTTGTTGCCCTGCAACAGAAAACGAAATTCCATACACAGTACTCGAGGTCGTAGCTGCATTTCCCTGGTTTTTCACCAAAGCATAAAAACTTACTTTTTGACCTTTTTGCGGGTATCGCGGCATGGTGTACACACGGGTGACACGCAAATCGGGTTTGGCTGTACCCGAAACAAATGAAATCATTTGCGAAATTGGCAAATTATCAGAGCTTCCTCCCACACGGAACATATAGTTGCCTGATTGAACCTCATATTTACGTCCGGTCTGGTTCCAGTAATAAAAATCATCGGCACAGAAATTAAATGTAACCGTTTTGGTCTCTCCAACTTCAAGTTTTATTCGCTGAAATCCTCTCAACTCCTTTTTGGGCATCCACACTTTATCTGTTGGCGCACTTATATAAAGCTGAACTACTTCTTCTCCGGCACGTGCTCCTGTGTTTTTCACATCAACAGTTACGGTAAAAGGTTGTCCTGTTGTTACTGTTGCCGGCATTTGAAGGTTTGAATAGGCAAAATCAGTATAGCTCAAACCATATCCGAATGCATACCGGGGCGTAATACCCTTTTCATCCAACCAACGGTAACCTCCATCCAGATTCTGTTCGAATTTACGGAAAACTTCTTCTTCCCATGCCGGGAAATCACTATCCTGCATGGGCATCGAAAGCGGCATACGACCAGCCGGGTTGTAATCTCCGAAAACAACATCGGCAATGGCATGTCCGGCTTCCTGTGCCGCGTAAAATGAATAAATTAACCCTTTGATATTAGACAAACAATCGTTGAGCGTACAGACACCGCCGCTTTGAATTATTGCAATCAGATTTGGATTCACACTTGCCAACTCATTCATCAACTCCTGCTGTATGGCCGGCAATGCAAAAGAGCCTCCAACACGGTCGTTATGAGGGCCAAAGCTTTGTTCTCCTTCCTGAGTATTATCCAGTCCTCCGGCAAAAATTACATAATCTGCTGTAGCTGCCAACGCTTTTGCTTCAGCAAAACCGGTTTTAGATGTAGAGTTAATATCACAACCCTTAGCATAAACAATACCGGCACTTCCTATTTTATCTTCCAGCCCTTTTCTTACACTGATAGCATAAGGAGGATTTGTAGCGCTACTTCCTGAACAATTCAGATTCTCGGCTATGGCATTAGGTCCGATAAGGGCTATCTTAACTCCCGTTTTCCGTAGCGGGAGAACAGGGTTCGCTCCCGAAATTTCATTTTTTAGCAAAATGATCGATTTTTTGGCAGCTAAGAGATTCAAATCTGTAATTTCTTTCGTCTTGACATTCGACTCACTGCCTGCCGGGTAATAGTCTAACATTCCATTGAGTATTTTCGTCCTCAATATATTCTTCACGGCATTATCAATCTGCGCCATGGTTATGTGCCCATTCTCGACCAATGCCGGCAAATCAGCTTCATAAATAGATGAACCCATACATATTTCGGTCCCTGCACGTGCTGCATTTCTCGCATCATCGATATTAGCCCAGTCCGAAACCACATAAAACGGGAATCCCCAACGTTCACGCAGGATTGTTCGTAACAACATACTGCTCTCCGCAGCTTTAGTTCCGTTAATTTTATTGTAGGACCCCATAATGCACATGGCGCCGGCGTCCTGTATCGGAATACGGAAATTATATCCTGAAAAATCCATCATCCACCGCTGACTTGCAATCACATCCATTTTCAGGCGGTTCGACTGCATACTTTCACCCATAAAATGTTTTAAAGTCGCAATTACCGGATATTTTTGCATACCAATGGTAAAAGACTTTGCCAGATGACCCGACAAGTATGGGTCTTCTCCTCCACTTTCAGCTGTCCGCCCTCCACGTGAATCACGCGCCAGGTCCAGACACGGGCCTAATGCCTGGTGGCGACCAAATGACCAGAACTCAAGGCCCATATACTCACCGATTTTGCCAACTACTTCTTCATCCCAGGTAGCAGCCATGGCTATTCCCGTGGGAAAAGCTGTGGCTGAACGGTCAAAACGGTCGGCGGTTAAGCGTACTCCATGAGGACTATCCCCCATTACAAAACCCGGTATTCCTAAACGCACATTAGCCAATGTTCCTCCAAAGCTGGTACGGTTAGTATACATCTGCTCTAATTTTTCCTGAGTAGTCATGGAATTTACCAGCTCATCGATACGTTTATCCAGCGGCGACTGAGCATAAGTATTCAAAATACCTGATAATATCATTATGACAATTAGATTTTTCTTCATGAATCTTTTTTTAAAATTTATATTTTGAAATTAAGATGAAACGGTAAGAAAGCCTGACCTATTTCAGTATTTTGGTTGCAAATACCGACTCGCCTTTCATTATCTTACACAGATACACCCCTTTGGGCAGCGATGAAATACTTACAAATTCTAATTCTGATGATAATTGCAGTTCTTTTATACATCGCCCGCCAATATCATAAAGCGACAGCCTTGCACCTGATCCTTTAGCAACCTTAATATAATCGGCAGAAGGAACTATTTCCAAATTATCAAACACCGGAAATGTACCAGCCGATGCAGGAAAATCGCCTGTAGCATATAATACCGTATTAGCCTGATTTACCTCTACCGGTTCCGACACAACAACATCATCAGTTATACTTGTGAGTTTAATGGCAACTTTGTAAATTCCGGTTTCGGTTACCGTGTAGTTATAAGTATTTGCACCATTTATAAGCGTATTGTCCTTATACCAGTAATATTCTGCATAAGTGGCTGAAATCGTGCTGCTGTTTATTTGTATTACCGGCTTTTTCAACTGTATAATATCTGCAATTTTACGCGCCATAATCCGCAATCCCTCATCCCGGGGATGAATTCCGTCGGATGCCATCAAGCTTGCAATATTATTTGTCACAGCATATAAGTCAATAAGAGGAAGTCCCTTTTCTCTTGCTACTTCCTTCATGGCAGGGATTACTTGCTCCCGTATAGTCTGATCGTTTATCGACCATGTACTGCTATACGCCCTGATGGGTATTGCCATATAAATTTCCGGTTCTGCGGAGTAACTTTTGAACTCATTAATTAAATCGATGTAAGAATTTTTAAACTTCACGGCATCCCAATAACCGTCTTTCGAGTCATTTGTTCCCAAAGCGATTACGATAATATCCGGATCATAAGCTTTATTATCGCTGTAAGCGGTTTTATTCTTCCAAGCATCATTCAGATGGTTCATCATAAGCGCTCCGTTGACTCCGAAATTCCGGGTTTCATATTTATCGCCTAACATGTCGCGTATCTGTATTGGCCACGCATATCTCGACCGATCGGTAGCTTCCGCGCCGTAAGTATTACTATCACCCACGCATCCCACTTTAACGATGTCGGATTTAAACGCCCAACCTGAATAGAATCCGTTGTTGATTGTTCTCACGTACACAACACTGTTAGCGTCTAAACCTGCCAGCGAATATGATTTTTCTGTAACAATCTCAGATTTTAGAACAGTGTTGTCGGTCGATGAACGTACTTCCACTTCCCATGATTCACCTTCGGCGGTCCATGTCAGGCTATCGTTTACAATAGTAAATTTAACCGGCTTTTGGGCAAACACCTCATCGTCGAAAGTATAGTATTTTTGCAGGCCGGTCTCTTTTCCTGTGAGCACCTTTTTATAATTCCCCTTTATTTCGTCTATACTCCGCGCCGTATTCCACACCCTGAAATCAGCAACTTTACCATTGAGTTTGGGAGAGGTATACCAGGAAGCCAGCCATAAGTTGCCGACATTGTTACCATCTGCCCTGATATTTCCTTTCCAGTCGCCGTTGATGTTTTCTATGACACTGTACAATTCCGTATTCAAATAGGCCGATGCTTTTTTATCTTTTGATGAAATGACAAAGGCCACATGGTTCCATTTGTTGGAGAAATTTTCACGGGGTATCCAAAAAGCATAGATGGCATCATTGACCGTTTTAAACCAAAAACGAAGATCAATCTTATCCTGATTTTTAGTATTTTTATTCAGACTGACAGTAAATCCGTGACTACCATCATGCCGGTTACTGATGATGGCTGTTCCATCCGTGTTTTTTCCATCCTTTTCATCTATGTAAATCCAAAACTCCACAGTAAGCTCCTTCTCCGTGAAAGTTACATTACCGCAGTTCAACCCATTGTGATCAGTCGTTAAGTTCCATGCGCCAAAATCACCACTCCCGGCTTTTGCGCCGTTCAGGTTAAATAAGCTTATTAATAAGATCAATAGCCAATAAGGAAGTGTATTTTTTATTCTCATACAATTTATCTTTTTTCTAACACCAGCATTAGAGCAACTCTAATGTATAGGTTAGAGCAACTCTAATGCATTGGTTAGAACTTCTCTAATGCATAGTCACGTATTTCATCATTTTTTTGCAGTTTCCTACGAAATATCCGTTTTATCACCTGATGACAATCTTCTGATTGTTAACCAGATACAAGCCTTTAGATAAGTTTGACACGGTATTTTCGCCCGCAACTACATTGACACTACGAATCAATTGTCCGTTAACAGCATAGATATTCAGCGTTTGAGGATGCTCTGCATTGATAATCAAAACGCCATTATTCACACGAAGTTTTGTCTGGTTTTCTATTTTATCAAAGCCTGTTGAAACTTTAGAAACTGTAAAAACTTCAGAAGTTACTTGTCCTGACCAAACTCCATTGTTTAATGTTCTCACTTTTGCATAATAACTGGTATTATTCGCGAGTGCTTCAATTTCATTTACAGTGATCGAATTCGTAGTGATTGTATCTGTGAACACATTGGTATCATCTGCAGATTTAAATACAGATACTTCCCATTCGCCAGCACCAGTATTCCATGAAAGAACTTGTTCATTCACAGCCAGATTTTGTGGATACGCCGACAAAGTTTCACGTTTGTAATAATTATTCCAACCGGCCTCCGGATTACACCAGCCTTTGTTTGAAGTAACTGTAGGATTTGCATCATTTATGAAACCTCTTTCGTAAGTATAAAACCTATAGTTTATATACAATCCGGGATTATCTTCATAAGTACCTGTCAGATTTTTATTATAGTTGGCTTTGATTTGTTCATCGGTTCTACCTACAGACCATATACGAAGATCAGCTATTTTCGCATATAGCTTTGCACTTGCGGCATACCAATAACCCAAACGCAAGGCTCCAACATTGCTCCCACTTGGTCTAAAGTTTCCTATCCATTCTATTTCATACGGGGTATATGGTTCGGTACTCTTTACTAAATCTTCATACACTTCCCCATTTAAATAGCTGCGCGCTATATTATCCGTTGACGAAAAAACAATTGCTATATGTACCCATTTATTAACAACATCAGCTTTATTGAAGAAGAATGGAAAAACGCCATCTGTTCTTCCAGGTAACTTTTCTCCCGAAGTGTTTAAGAAAAAGCCTCTGAGCCTACCATCAGTGCTAACATCAAGACTAAAACCTGCATTATCAGCATGTCTTGTAGAAGCAATAGTTACACCACTTGTAAAATTTGCTTCAGGAATATTAAGCCACATTTCCACAGTAATATCTTTTTCAGTAAAACTAAGATTTCCACAAGATATTCCATCTGTTGCACCGGGCCTTGCCGTAGTCATATCCCAAGCATAAAAGTTGTTTTGAGCATACAATCCACAGGATAAAAGTATTGCCGAAACCAGCAATAACATACGATTAAAAGCATTAAATTTTTTCATGATACGTAATTTTAAATTATTATTAATTAGATGTTATTTCTTTCTTCTTTGACTTATTTTACAAATATCTTTTGCTTTTCAGCCAGATAAAATCCCCTTTCAAGGCCTCTGATTTCGTTTCTCCCTGCAATCAGATTTACCGAACGAATCAAACGGCCGTCAACAGCAAATAAATTGAATGAA
>JARKQF010000041.1 GCA_029973975.1 Paludibacter sp. | reverse complement strand
GACCATAACCCAGGTAATCAACATTTGTACTTGAATTTTCGATATCCGTCGGAACGTAATGTGCGTAACCTTCAATTCCAAAGTATTTGGTGAAATTGTAACCGGCACGCAATCCCACGCTCAGCGAGTTATCCATGTCTTGATTGCCTTCAAACATGTAACCGCCGATTGTCGGTGATATTGTTACCGATCCGGGCGTTACCTGCGCATACGAAGTTGAAAAAGCAAGCAACATAAACATAACTACTAAAAGTACAACGTTCTTTTTCATTATTTCCTCCTTTAAATTTTATTAAAAAAACACAAATCAATACTCTCTGCAAAATTATTGATTTGAGCTTTTCCTTACAATTTTCAGTAATGTGCTATTTACTTCTTAAATTCGGATCTGTCAATAAAATCTAATTAAAAATATTGTGCGAAGAATAAAAGAACTTACGCCAAATAAAAATTAATTGCTACGATATTGTATTTATCGCGCAATCTCAATGCATTGCATATGCCAAAAGTCGATCTATAGCCAAGCACTCTAATTTCCATGGCTTATGGAGGAAAAAGAGAAGTTTTTACCGAAAAAGTTGCCGACATTCACTGCATAAAGGAAAAAGAGAATGCAGAGTATTTGATACACTCTTGTTGTAAGAGTATCGCACCACCTGCCGATAATTTTTATATTTAATTGACATAATAGCGATTTTTTTATAGTCCCCTTCATAGAAAAAAGATAAAGTGTCTTATCAAAACAACAAAAGATTATCGGTTAAGAACAAATTATCTTCAATAATTTAGAGCGGCCACTACTTAATGATACCAAATTGCATTCAGAGCACAACGCGGCGGCAGAAAGAATGATTCCTGTCATTCTTCCGTCAAACATCTGGCGCACTATTTATCCGCACCGAAAGCTGACGGCCTCGACGGAAACTCCGGCAAATCCGAGATGCGTCGGCCAGACAGACAGGCTGCAGCCGGTAAAGCCGGGCAGAGAATACACCTGGCTTGAGTAGCTGATGACAGAGAAGAGATGCAGCTGATGAAAGACATGGAAAAGATAATAGAAACATTGGGCAAAAACCAGGAGATCGCCCAAAAGTTTTTTGAAATTGAAACAAGTGTTTTATCCATTCTGAACTTCAAGGA
>JARKQF010000346.1 GCA_029973975.1 Paludibacter sp. | reverse complement strand
TTTAACCAGTAACCATTTGATGAGATTCTTGCTCCCCTGCATAAGAAACTCATACAGCCACTCCACATAATGAGCAGACCAGCGTTGCGGATGGGTTGTAATCATTATCTTATTTGGCAACAAACCTTTTCCGGCAGCATCAATCAGTTCGTAGGTTGACTTATAACTCAACAATTGATTTACAGCTACTTTATCCCGAATACTGAAACGATCTCCATTCCACATTCTCCCTGTATCCGTCAGGTAAAAAACATCTTTCACTGTTTTCTTTTGTCCGGCTCCGAAGATATCGAAATAAGGTTCACCGATAATACCAAATGAACGATAATCATAGTGATGCCACATATCCAGGTTGTTGTATTTGCTCCAGGGACATCCATCCATTGAAATGGTTTTAATTTCGGAAACAGCCCCCAGTTTGGTCATATTCAGTTGAAATAGTTCCAGTGCCTTTTCAACATTACCATGTGCATCCACCCAATCGCGGTAATGATAGCCGATTTCATGTCCCATTGATGTGATTTTTCTTATAACTACCGGATGAAATACAGGTTTTCGGGTTAGCCAGTAATAAGTTGCCTGTATTTTCATAGCCGCTTCAACCCGGGCAATCCTCAAAGCATGTCCGGGCAATTTATCAATATCATGCCTTAAAATGATATACTTCTCTACTTCCGCCGCTTTTCCTTCACACCAGTCTGCAAAAGTGAAAAATTCATATCCGGCTGATTGTAAGGTTAGCAACAATTCCCGGTAAATTTTGATTGTAAAATCAGCTTTCAACATAATTCATTTAAATTTATATTGATAATCAGGGTTTTGCTGCATAATCTGTAGGCTTTCAGGGTAATTTTCTATAAACCACACTATAAAAGCCGTAACATCTATTTTATCGGACAAAAGTTGTTCCCGATACTGTTTAAACAGGACAGGGGTTGTTTCATTTCCCAGTAACTCGGATGTTAATTTGATTAATTTATCCGGTTCATCCGTCTTTATCCCATAAGTTAACTTATATCGCTGCTCTAATTCCTCCAGCACGCTAATTCTTCCGCTAAAATCACTAAAACGCAATGAAGGTACACCCAGCATTGCAGCCTCTACCGACATACTTTG
>JARKQF010000344.1 GCA_029973975.1 Paludibacter sp. | reverse complement strand
GAAATCTTCGCCCCGCTGATGTTGGTTTGTATTTTATTATTCCCATCAGTCTAATCCTTAACTAAGTCCTTATACGCCTTCAATAACATCTATGCGGTTACCGGCAGTCAACGTCACTATTGCTTTTTTCCAGGAACTTTTGCGTCCCATTATCCGGCCCATTCTTTTCTTCTTGCCTAATACATTAATGACATGAACATCAACAACCTTAACCTTAAACAGTTTCTCCACTGCCCGGCCGATTTCCACCTTGTTTGCTTTCCGGTCGACTTCAAAAATATATTTGTTCGACTCATCCCGGGCGACGGTACTCTTTTCTGTAAGCAGCAATTTTTTTACTATCTGATGTACTTCCATTATGCCAGCAATGCCCCTTCAATCTTTTTTACGGAGGGCTCCAGAAGAACTACATGTTCGCAATTTAAAATATCATAAACATTAATTCCTTCCGCCCTGACCATTTTTACATTCTTGATGTTCCTTGAAGACTTAAATAAAGCTTCATCGTTATTATCCAAAACAAAAAGTGATTTTCTTAAGCCGAAACGATCAACAACGGTTTTAAATGCTTTGGTACTGATTTTCTCCATTGGAAAATCTTTCAATATCAGCATTTTATCTTCTTTAAGTTTCATACTGAGGACGGATATTAACGCCTTCTTCCGTACTTTTTTGGGAACGCTGAATGAGTAATCTCGGGGCTGAGGACCAAAAACAATTCCGCCGCCTCGCCAAATGGGTGATCTTGTAGTTCCCACACGGGCACGACCTGTCCCTTTTTGACGCCAGGGCTTTTTCCCTCCCCCGCTGACATCGGATCTTCCTTTGGTGGAAGATGTTCCGGAACGGCGAGCCGCCATTTGCATCTTGACGACGTCATATACAACTGCTTCATTGACATCAGCGCCAAAAACAGCATCGCTTAATTCTACTTGCGCAACTTTATTTTTTTCAATATCAAATACATCTGCTACTGCCATGATTATAACTCCAGATGTGAGACTTACACACTTATTTTCTTGGCTTGTTTAATCAGCACAAAATCGTT
>JARKQF010000301.1 GCA_029973975.1 Paludibacter sp. | reverse complement strand
GTTAAGAGTGAATAATGAATAATGAATAATTAAGAGTGAATAATTTCCTGGTTTTTAGTTTTCATTTTTCATTCTTGATTTTTAGAAACTGTTTAAATTTTATTGCTATACTATTTTGAATCTATTTTGAAATAGATTTTTTATTTTTTTCTTGCGGATTTAGCGGGCTAAATCAAAAGGAAAAAGTGAAAAAGATGCGCAAAGGAGACCAAAATAGTAGCAAAGAAAAATAGACAGTACAATTATAAAAAATATTTCGGTAAAATTTAAACAGTTTCTTAATTTAAAAAATAGTTTGATCATGAAAAAACTGACTTTCTTATTATTGATTACCGGATTATTCGTTTTACCGGGGTGCAAGGATTATGTAGATGAATATGTTACCTACACTGTGAATGAGCCTGTGTTTATGTCGGCTTCTGAATTCAGGAGCGCGGTCGATATGGAAGGACCTAAGCCTATTGAAAAACAGGGGAAAATTGTTTTTTATGACGAGTACCTCTATATTTCCCAACCGGAGAAAGGAATCCATATAATTGACAATCGCAATCCGTCGGATCCGCGCAATATTGCTTTTATCGAATTATTGGGAAATGCAGATATGCATGTGCGTGATAATATGCTGTATGCCGATTCATATGTCGATTTAGTTTGGTTCGATATCAATGATCCGGCTAAACCGGTGCTCAAAGGGCGGAAAGAAGAGGTTTTTCCAGAGGCATTACCATTAACGGAAAATGGATTCGGTATCGATTATGATAAATTTGCGGATCGGGGCAACAAGGTCGTTGTGGGATGGAAAACCGTGGAGAGAAAAGAGCTGGTTCGTAATTACAAACCCCGTTGGTGGAGTTGGGGCGGTGTGACAGAAGATGCGATGTACAACTTTTCCGCCAAGGCTGACGGAGGAAGCGTAGGGGTAGTCGGCTCCATGTCGCGCTTTGCTATTTATCAGGACAATCTTTATACTGTAATGAACAATATGCTCGGGATCTTCGATTTATCAGGAGAGACACCCGTAAAAACCGGTGAAGATATATATGTGGGCTTCAGTGTAGAAACCATTTTCAGCTACAAGAACTGTATGTTCATGGGAACCCCCACGGGGATGATCATTTATTCGTTGGAAGATCCGTTAAAACCCGAGCGTCAGTCCATGATTACCCATGTGTTCGGTTGTGATCCGGTGGTGGTGGAAAACGACATCGCCTATGTAACCGTTCGTTCCGGTACCTTTTGCGGTCAAGACGCCAATGAACTGATCGTTGTGGATGTGAGCGATGTAAAGAAACCCCAACACATTGTCACCTACAACATGAAAAACCCGAAAGGGCTGGGGATCGATAATGGTACACTTTTCGTCTGTGATGACGGTCTGCGGGTATTCAACGCTGAAAATCCGAGTGCCATTATGTATAAGGACAATATACTTGCGCATTTCAAA
>JARKQF010000272.1 GCA_029973975.1 Paludibacter sp. | reverse complement strand
CTTTGCTTTTATGGGATCCGCCAATAATTCGATAACTGCATCAGCAATAGCATTAGGATCCTTTGGAGGTATAAGCATGCCCACGTTATCTTCTCCTTCTATAATCTCCTTTGGTCCTCCAACTGCAGTGGCAACTACTGGCTTCCCACATATCATAGCTTCAATAAGTGCAATACCAAACGTTTCCTGATCGTTGATCGAGGGATGCACATAGACATCACTAACATGATAGAGGCCAACTAACTCATCAAAATTGACGCGCCCAGGGAAAATAATATTTTCACGCACACCGAGCTCATTGGCAAGAGCAACGATATTTTCTCTCCAAGGATCATCATTCGTCATGACACAAACAGTATTGGCATATTTTTGTATAACTTTGGGAAGTGCCTTAACAAGGAATTCGGCGCCATATCGTGGTGAAAAATGTTTTGTAAACAGAAGGCAGTGTTTATTATCTAAGTTATACTTCTTCACCAGATCCATTCGTCTTTGGTGAGATATTTGAAAAAATTCTTCAATATTAACCGCATTTGGGACGTAAAAAACTTTATTGGGATCAGCCCCGAATTCGTTAATTACCCATATTTTCAACGTTTTTCCTACAACGATAACCGCATCAGCTCGTTTAATCGCATTTTTTTCTATCCATTCAAGTGCTCTAAACTTTAATGAATTTGGTTTCATTGTACCGTTTAGTAATTTCTCTAGGGTTGGATATCCGTGAAGGGTTAAAACGAGGGGTTTTAGGGGGTCGATCAACCCGATTAAAGCATCACATGGACAATGCGCGTGATAAAGATCAACTTGATTCCTAAGTAAGAACGCTCTCTTTGTTTTCTGAATAGCAGCAGGAATAATAATTAAATCATCTAGAAATGATAATTTTTCCTGCCAGACTCCTATTTTCCCATCAAACCAGTGACCTAAACCGGTTGGATACGGCTGCTCTTCTGCATTAATTACAGTGACCTGATGCTCCCGAGATAAATAGAGAGCTAAATTTTGAACAACATTGGCAGGACCGCCAACCTGAGGTTTATAATCTCCAATCATTAAAATCCTCATACAATCCTCTCAAAGATGAGCGAAACAGCGGCGGCACACCCAGCTGCAAGCAGACGAGGCATTCGAGGCGCAGCCACTTGAAAGCGGAATCAGGTTAACCAGATTCAAAAGCGAGGCATGCTTACATCGTTTTAGCGTCATTTGAATTCCAGCAAATTAATTTGCTTGGATGCATCTTTTCCTTCTTTTGTTCCTCGCTTTTCAACATAATTTCTTAGTAACTATTCAGCCCTGCTCGCAGAATCATTAAGAATTCAGACCGCAATCAAAGTTCTCTGAGGAATGAATGGCTTCCCTTCAAAGACTCCTTGAATAGCGTCGATAACTGAACTGGAGTTCTTTTTAACCGTAGAGATATACCCTCTAATGCGTCAAAAAATCTTCGCTCCATCCCAGCTTCTAAAGTTTCCTGAGATTTTTTGCTGGACTTTCATCATTCTCAGATCTCTCTCTGCCTGATTATTGT
>JARKQF010000294.1 GCA_029973975.1 Paludibacter sp. | reverse complement strand
GGCACTTTGCATTACCAATAATATAAATTTCATTGGTCCGTCACCCGAATTAATCCGTGATATGGGACTAAAAACGGTAGCTAAGAAAATGGCTATTGAAGCGGGATTACCTTTAGTTCCGGGAACAGATGGTCCGGTTACGGATGCACATGCAGCCCGGGAATTTGCGGATAAAATCGGGTATCCGGTTATTTTAAAGGCTTCGGCCGGAGGAGGTGGCAGGGGAATGCGCATTGTCGAAAAACCTGAAACAATAGAAAGAAATTTCAAATCGGCTTACGATGAAGCACTTGCTGCTTTTGGTAATGGCGATATCTTTATTGAAAAATACCTGCAAAATCCCAAACACCTGGAATTCCAAATTCTAGGTGATAAACACGGAAATGTAATTCATTTGGGAGAAAGAGAATGTTCGCTACAAAGAAAACATCAGAAAATAATCGAAGAAGCGCCATCGGCTAGTGTTACATCTGCAATGAGAGAAGAAATGGGTGCTATGGCAGTTCGTTTTGCTCAAAAGATAGGTTATTATTCTGCCGGAACCATAGAATTTATCATGGATGAGGATGGTTCATATTATTTTATGGAAATGAACACCCGTATTCAGGTGGAACATCCTGTAACAGAGATGATCACCGGAGTAGATCTAGTGGATTGGCAAATCAGAATCGCATTGGATGAGACGTTGAATATAAAACAGGAAGATGTAAAAATCAATGGTTGGGCTATAGAGTGCCGGGTAAATGCAGAAGATCCACAAAACAGATTCAGTCCGCAAACCGGTTTTATCGACAAAATTCATTTTCCACAGGATCCGGGAATCCGGATAGAAACGGGGTTCCTTAGTGGGTCCATGGTTACCCCTTATTTCGACTCCATGATTGCTAAAATCATTGTGCACGGAAAAGACAGGAATGATGTAATAAACAAAACATTGAACGCCCTGAATAAATTCAATATCATTGGGTTAAAAACTACCGTTCCTTTCTGCAGGACTGTACTTCAACATCCACATTTTATAGAAGCTTCATATACAACCCGTTGGGTGGATCAGGTTTATACTCCTGAAATGTTGGAAGATATTGATGATGAGATGATTGGCGCGCTTGCTGCAACCATTATGTATGCTTCCGAATACTTACAGTTGCAGGGTGATATACCTGCTTATGAGAACGACGCACTGAATGTGTGGGTGTTGAACAAAAGATTAAATTATTGATTTTATGGGAACTTCGTATAAATATAAAAGAGATGCCTCGCGTTTGTTTATCGCGGTACGTGACAATGGGAAAAGATATAAAATTTATATTCCCAGGGAATCAAATCCTGTTATCAATGGAAACGAACAGGAAATTGACTTTGTGGAACAGGAGGATTTCCAGTATACCTTCGATCGGAACGGAAAAAGATTTCATTGTGAATTGGTTTCCAGGGATCAAAATAAAGCGACTGTTAATGTTAATGGTGTGGAATATAAATTCAGTCTGGAATCAATTTTTTCTTATGTTCGTCGTGGAATGATCTCTACAGGGGAAGAAAAAGATTCGGCTAATAATATTGTCGCACCGATGCCGGGTAAGATTATTGATATTTTCCTGAATGAAGGAGATTTGGTAAATGCAGGAGAACCAATACTAACCCTTGAAGCCATGAAGATGCAAAATGAGATAACCGCCGAATGTAACGGGGTTATTCAGAAAATTCGGGTAAATCAGGGACAGTCGGTTATGAAAGACGAGTTATTGGTTGAAATACAATCGATTGATGTTTAATTAATCTTTCTGAGTAAATACATACTGCAAACATCAAATGTAAAACGCTTGTATTTGATTAGTTCAAAATCAAAAGATTGCAGTATCCGGATCAATTTTTCCCCTCTGGGGAAAGCGCCCATCGAATTTGTAAGATATTTGTAATCGGATTTATCCAATAATCCGGTTACAAATAACATATAAACCCGGATATAAAGTTTGTAGAACAACAACATGATACCTCTGTCCGGCTGATTTACTTCGATAATCAGAAAATGTCCTCCGGATTTTAATACACGGTTGATTTCACGAAGTGATTGTGAAAGCTTTTCCAGATTTCTGATTCCAAATGAAATAGTAACAGCATCAAAACTCTGATCTTCAAAACTCAGAGCAGCAGCATCCTGTACCAGAAAATCTGTTTTTGCACGCACTTGTTTTTTTACTACTTTCTTTTTTCCTATCTCCATCATCCCGGCTGAAATATCTATTCCGGTAATTTTTTCAGGCTTTAGTAGCTTATCCATGACTATCATCATATCGGCAGTTCCGGTAGCGATGTCCAGTATTTTCTGAGGAGAAGAATGTCTCAAAAAAGAAACCGCCTTTTTTCTCCAACTATGAGCCATTCCCCAGGAAATGACATTATTGAAACTGTCGTAATGAGCCGAAATTTTATCGAATAAACTGATTAATTGAGTTGTCTTATCTCCATTTGGATTATAAGGCTTAACCTGATCGTTCAATAATTCATCCGACATCATTTTGTTGCTGCTATTTTCTGTTTGTTACTATTGATAATCAGCCAAATTCCCCAAATTATGAAGGGTATACTCAATATCTGCCCCATATTTAAAACCATGTCATTCTCAAAGGGCTCCTGGTTATTCTTTATAAATTCCAGCAAAAATCTTGTAAAAAAGATACCGATAAGAAACACACCGAAAATTAACCCGGTTTTCTTATACGCTTCTTTTTTCCAATATAACCAGTATGTAACTGCAAAAGTCAATATACAATATAAAGCTTCATAAATTTGTGTCGGATGCATAGGCTCAGTTTGTCCGTCACGAACAAAAATAAATCCCCAGGGCAGGGTAGTAGGTCCACCGTAAATTTCGGAATTCATCAGGTTCCCCAGACGAATCATAGCACCTGCTACTGCAACACCTATAACCAACCGGTCGAATACCCATATATAACCTTTTTTAGATACTTTTTTATTATACAGATAAGTCGAAATCAAAATTCCAATTGCACCACCATGGCTTGCCAAGCCACCTTGCCAGATATATAGGATCTCGATAGGATTGGCCAGGTAATAAGACGGATTATAAAATAAACAGTGACCGATTCTGGCTCCGATTACTGTACCTAAAACGGTGTAAATAAACAAACTGTCTAACCACTTATCCGGTAGTTTTTCATGTTTATATATTTTCTGTGTAATGATTAATGTAAACCAGATACCGAGTGCCCAAAGCAAACCATACCATCTGATGTGGAGACTTCCAATGCTGAAGATCTCAGGATTCACATCCCAGGTTATATAATTCAATAACATAATTTCTCAGATTTAAATTTATACCGATAACTTTTATTTACCGTGACAATGTTTGTATTTTTTGCCACTACCACAGTAACAAAGTTCATTTCTTCCCGGTTTTTTCTCAACATGTACAGGTTCAACACGTTGATTCTCACGTGTGTCCTGTTTGGTTGGATCTTGTGCTGAACGCGAACTTACTTCATCTTTTTGAGTACGATAGCGACTCATATCCATACGTTGAACCGGACGTGCTTCTTTAACTTGTTCCGGTTCTCTCATTGGAATCTGACCACGCATTAAAATGGAGATAATCTTCCGGTTCATAGAATCAATCATTTCTTTGAAAAGTCCGAATGATTCCAGTTTATAGATTAATAAAGGATCTTTTTGTTCGTAAGATGCATTCTGTACAGAATTACGCAATTCATCCAACTGACGAAGGTGTTCTTTCCATTCATCATCAATAACATATAAAAGTATCTGTTTCTCAAATGACCTGACAATCTCTTTGGCTTCAGTATTATATGCAGTCTCAAGATGTGTGGAGATGTTGAAAACACGTTTTCCATCAGTAACCGGCACAAGGATGTTTTCGTATTGCTTTCCTTGTTTTTCATAGACTTGTTTGATAACCGGATAGGCAACTGATGCTAATTTATCCATTTTTCTTTTAAATGAAGCCAATACTTCTTCAGCAACTCTTTCTGACAAATCATTATTGGATTTTCCTGACAAGAATTGTTCTTCAGTAACGGGTGCATCAACAGCAAAAACTTTCAATAGCTCTTCTTCAAAGTATTCATAATCCTGTGCATTTTTAGCATTTTCAACAATGTTTTCTGCCAGGTCATAAATCATGTTAGTAATATCAACACCAATTCGTTCACCCATCAACGCATGACGGCGTTTTGAATATACGACCTCACGTTGCGAATTCATTACGTCGTCGTATTCCAGCAATCGTTTACGAATACCAAAGTTGTTTTCTTCAACTTTTTTCTGAGCACGTTCAATTGAATTTGAAATCATCTGATGTTCAATCATTTCTCCTTCCTTGAAGCCCAATCGGTCCATAATAGACGCAATTCGTTCCGAACCGAATAAACGCATCAAGTCATCTTCCAGCGACACAAAGAAAACAGAAGAGCCCGGGTCTCCCTGACGACCGGCACGACCTCTTAACTGTCTGTCAACCCGACGGCTTTCATGGCGTTCTGTACCAATAATGGCCAAACCTCCGGCAGCTTTTACTTCAGAAGTAAGTTTGATGTCGGTACCACGACCTGCCATGTTGGTTGCAATAGTCACAGTACCTTTGCGACCGGCTTCGGCAACAATATCGGCTTCACGCTGGTGAAGTTTAGCGTTTAAGACATTGTGTTTAATCTTCCTTACAGTCAACATCCTGCTGAGTAACTCCGAAATTTCCACAGAGGTAGTACCAACCAAAACCGGACGGCCCGCATTAACAAGCGCATCTATTTCTTCAATAACAGCAGTATATTTTTCACGTTTGGTCCTATATACACGATCCTGCATATCATTACGTGAAATTGGCCGGTTTGTTGGAATTACAACCACATCAAGTTTGTAGATATCCCATAACTCACCCGCCTCTGTTTCAGCAGTACCCGTCATACCGGCCAACTTGCTGTACATTCTGAAATAATTTTGCAATGTAATGGTAGCAAATGTCTGTGTAGCAGCTTCGACCGTAACATTCTCCTTGGCTTCAATGGCCTGATGCAACCCATCCGAATATCGTCTTCCTTCCATGATACGACCCGTCTGCTCATCTACAATCTTTACTTTATTATCAAGCACAACATATTCTATGTCTTTTTCAAACAAAGTATATGCTTTCAATAATTGATTTATTGTATGAACACGTTCTGACTTAATCGCATAATTTTGGTTTATTTCGTCTTTTCGACTTTGTTTTTCAGCAGGAGATAAAGATTTATCTTTTTCTAAATCAGCAATTTCACTCCCTACGTCAGGTAAAACAAAAAACTTTGGATCTTCGGTGTTACCGGTTATAAGATCAATACCTTTATCTGTCAGGTTGATGCCTTTATTTTTTTCATCAATTACAAAATAAAGCGGATCAGTTGCAATGTGCATGTTTTTATTGTTCTGCTCCATATAAAACTCTTCTGTTTTAAGCAGTTGAGCTTTAATACCTTGTTCGCTGAGAAATTTGATGAGTGGTTTATTCTTAGGCATACCTTTATATGAACGGAATAAAGCTAACGCACCTTCTTCCCGTTTTTTCTCATCATCAGATTTCATCAGTTCTTTTGCCTCTGACAAATATTTGGTAGCCAACGCTTTCTGAGCGGAAACCAATTTTTCAACCTTAGGTCGTAGATCTTCAAAAAGCTGGTCATCACCACGGGGAACCGGACCGGAAATAATCAAAGGCGTACGGGCATCATCAATCAAAACTGAGTCAACTTCATCGACAATAGCATAATTGTGCTTCCGCTGAACCAGGTCTTCAGGATTGGTAGCCATGTTATCACGCAGATAATCAAAGCCAAATTCGTTATTTGTTCCAAAAGTAATGTCGGCAAGATAGGCTTTACGACGTTCTTCAGAGTTAGGTCGATGCCTGTCGATACAATCCACTGACAAACCATGGAACATATAGAGAGGCCCCATCCATTCTGAGTCACGTTTCGACAGGTAATCATTCACTGTAACCACATGTACGCCACGGCCAGTCAGCGCATTCAGAAAAACGGGTAGGGTAGCGACCAGTGTTTTTCCCTCACCAGTAGCCATTTCGGCAATTTTTCCCTTATGAAGTACGGTTCCACCAAATAATTGAACATCATAGTGAACCATATCCCATTTAATCATATTACCGCCGGCCATCCATTCATTTTTATAAATGGCCTTGTCGCCCTGAATGGATACGAAATCATACTTTACAGCTAATTCACGGTCAAATTGCGTAGCTGTAACAATAATTTCCTGATTTTCAGTCAATCTTCGGGCTGTATCTTTTACAACTGCAAAAGCTTCCGGTAAAATTTCTTCCAGGATTTTTTCATTTTTAGAAATGATTTCTTTTTCAAGCTTATCAATTTCCGTGTAGATTTTTTCCCGCAGATCTATCTCTGTCGATTCTACTGAATTTTTAAGCTCCTGAATTCTGTTAACTTCCTCAGCAACATAATCTTTAATTCGTTGTTTTAAATTATTGGATAAATCTCTCAATTCATCGTCTGACAATTTAATAACTGATTCATACGCATTTTTTGTTTTGATTACATAAGGTTCGATTTCTTTTAAATCACGCTGAGCCTTATTACCAAAAATCTTTTTCAGAATATCATTAAATCCCATTGTAGTATAATGTGTGTTATTTCAAAAACAATTTTTTAAGATTGACAAAGATACAATTTTTTCTGTGTTTCTCAATGAGAATCAATATAAAGATAATTGATAAATTACAGAGAATTATCAGTTTTAAAATATATTAATTTATTTCCTATAATTTATATTATGTAAAATAAAACTTATAAACAAATGAGGAATATAAAGTTTCATATTCCCCATTCGTATATAAAAATTATTTAATGATAATTGCAAGGTTTAATTCATCTAGTTGTGACTGATCAATTACTGATGGTGCATCAATCATCACGTCGCGACCAGCATTATTTTTCGGGAATGCAATACAATCACGAATTGAATCCAATCCGGCAAATAACGATACAAAACGATCCAGCCCAAAAGCCAATCCACCATGTGGTGGCGCTCCATATTTGAATGCATTCATCAGGAAACCAAATTGTGCTTCAGCTTTTTCCGGTGTAAAACCAAGTAATTCGAACATACGGTTTTGCAGCTTGCTGTCATGGATACGTATCGATCCCCCACCCAACTCTACTCCATTTACAACCATATCGTAAGCATTGGCACGAACCTGACCGGGATCTGTATCCAGCAACGCAATGTCTTCTGGCTTCGGAGATGTAAATGGATGATGCATAGCATAATAGCGTTTTGTTTCCTCATCCCATTCAAACAATGGGAAATCAATCACCCACATAGGTTTATATACATTTTTATCGCGAAGTCCCAATCTGGATCCCATCTCAAGACGTAATTCGCTAAGTGCTTTTTGTGTTTTAGATTTTTCTCCCGCCAATATCAGGATCAAATCACCCGGTTCTGCATTAAAGAGAGTTGCTATTGATTTTAAATCATCAGTCGTATAAAACTTATCAATAGAAGATTTCAAAGAACCATCAACATCATAACGTATATATACCAATCCTTTTGCTCCAATCTGAGGACGTTTTACAAAATCCGTCAGCTCATCAAGCTGTTTACGCGTATAGGAAGCACATCCTTTTGCACAGATACCTCCCACATAAGCAGCATTGTCAAATACAACAAAGTCTTTACCTGAAACTGCTTCTTTTAATTCAACAAACTGCATGTCAAAGCGAATATCCGGCTTATCAGAACCATAATACTTTATCGCATCCGCATAAGTCATTCTTGGAAAATCGCCCTGGATGTCAATATTCTTAATCGTTTTAAAAAGGTGTTTAGTCAATCCTTCAAAGATATTCAACACATCTTCCTGTTCTACAAACGACATCTCACAGTCGATTTGAGTAAATTCCGGTTGTCTGTCAGCTCTTAAATCTTCATCTCTGAAGCATTTTGCAATCTGGAAGTACCGATCGAAACCGGAAACCATCAGTAGTTGTTTGAATAATTGAGGAGACTGTGGCAAAGCGTAAAACTGTCCCGGATTCATTCTGGACGGAACAACAAAATCTCTGGCTCCTTCAGGTGTAGAGCCAATCAATATCGGAGTTTCTACCTCGAGAAAGTTTTGCTCATCCAGATACCTTCGGATTTCGAATGTCATTTTGTGACGCAGGATCAGGTTTTGTCTGACATTACTTCTCCTCAAATCCAGATACCGGTATTTCATACGGATATCATCCCCTCCGTCGGTGTTTTCTTCGATGGTAAAGGGAGGTGTAATGGCTTCGTTTAAGATAACCAGCTTATCTACAAGAATTTCAACATCTCCGGTATTAATATGAGTATTTTTACTGCTACGTTCGGAAACAACGCCGGTAACCTGAATAACAAATTCACGACCAAGCTTATTTGCTTTTTCGTTAAGTTCAGCATTAATCTCTTGATTGAATACAAGTTGGGTTACTCCGTAGCGGTCTCGTATGTCAACGAAAGTCATACCACCCATTTTTCGGGTTTTTTGTACCCATCCCGCCAGTGTTACTTTTTCTCCGGAGTTCTGAATGCGGAGTTCACCACAATTTTTAGTTCTGTACATGCAAATTATAATTGAAAAATTGACACAAAAGTAGTAATTTTTTATGATTTGAAATCAATATTATTTTCCTTGTATAGGAACATACACTACTTTCTTGGTCTTAAAATAGTCCTCGTTGAAATAATCACTTATTTCATAGACACTTGCGATATTTCTGTAAGGTAAAATTTCATGTTGTAACTCCCCTCCTTTCAGACAAATAAGTCCGTTAGGCAATCCATTTTTTTGTTCTTTAATAATGTTTTTTCTAACCAGTTTAACCAAATCATCCAACGGCATTACGGCACGGCTCACAACAAAATCAAATTTATTTTTTTCCTCCTGTACTCTCAGATGTTTTAAAGTAATATTTTTCAGACCAATAGCATTTGTTACCTCCTGCCCTACCCTTATTTTCTTTCCAATTGAATCAATCAACGTAAACTCACATGCAGGAAAAAGAATGGCCAGTGGAATTCCGGGGAAACCACCTCCGGTACCTACATCCAAAATCTTTGTATCCGGTTTAAAACTCATAACCTGAGCAATAGCCAGTGAATGCAACACATGATGAAGATACAGATTTTCAATGTCTTTTCGTGAAATCACATTGATTTTGGCATTCCAATCGGTGTAAAGATCATATAATGATTTAAACTGATGTACTTGTACATCAGATAAACCTGTAAAGTATTTAGTAATCACGTCCATATTACAACATTTAAAACATAATGAGAGTGCAAAAGTATAATAAAAATTGAATTGATATCGGAATTAATTAAGTTTTTAATTTGTCAGATAAAAAAATAACAGTATCTTTGCAGCCGTTTTGAACAACATTTCGGGGTGTAGCGCAGTCCGGTTAGCGCACCTGCTTTGGGAGCAGGGGGTCGTGGGTTCGAATCCCGCTACCCCGACAGAAGCCGCTTGTATTATATACAGGTGGCTTTTTTGTTTTCCTTTTAATGTATTATCTTTGCAACTCAAAATTAATAGAACTAAAATTTTAAGTATAAATGAAAGCTTATGTTTTTCCCGGTCAGGGAGCACAATTTGTAGGAATGGGTAAAGATTTGTACGATCAATCTGATTTGGCCCGTGAATATTTTGAAAAAGCAAATAAAATTCTTGGTTTCCGCATTACAGATCTGATGTTCGAAGGAACCCCCGAAGATCTGAAACAAACAAAAGTAACTCAGCCGGCAATTTTCCTGCATTCGGTTATTTCTGCTCTTGTAATGGGTGATGCCTTTAAACCAGATATGGTTGCAGGTCACTCTTTAGGTGAGTTTTCTGCGCTTGTAGCTGCAAAGGCATTATCATTCGAAGATGGATTGGTATTGGTCTCAAAGCGTGCTATGGCTATGCAAAAAGCTTGTGAAATGGAAGAATCTACAATGGCTGCCGTGCTTGGATTAAGTGATGAAATCGTTGAAGAGGTATGCGATTCTATTACAAACGAAGTAGTGGTTCCGGCAAATTACAATTGTCCGGGACAACTGGTTATTTCAGGGTCGGTTGCAGGTGTTGATCTGGCTTGTGAAGCTCTTAAAGCTAAAGGCGCTAAACGGGCGCTAAAACTACCGGTTGGCGGCGCTTTCCATTCTCCTTTGATGAAACCTGCCGGTGAAGAACTACAGGCAGCAATCAATGAAACGATTATCTCAGCACCAGTTTGTCCTGTATATCAAAATGTTAATGCATATCCACAAACAAATCCGGAATCAATTAAACAAAATTTAATTGCGCAATTGACAGCACCGGTAAGATGGACACAAACAGTGAAAAATATGATTACTGATGGTGCTACTGAGTTTTATGAATTAGGTCCTGGTGATGTGCTAAAAGGCCTTGTGAAAAAAGTAAATCCTGAGGTTATTGTAGGATAATTATACAAATTGCATGTTATCATGTTAATTTGCACTATTTTTATGACCACTTTCAACTTTTGTCGTTGAAAGTGGTTTTCTTTTTTGAACTAAAGCATAATTCATAAAATAAAAAACAATTGGCTGGCATTTATATCCATATTCCTTTCTGTAAACAACGTTGTACTTATTGTGATTTCTACAAAGAAATCGGAAGTGCTGATAATCAGGTCGACACATTTACAGATACCCTGATTCAGGAAATACAGCTTCGAAAATCCTACCTGAATGGTGATAATATCGGTACTGTATATTTTGGTGGCGGAACTCCCAGTGTGTTGAATTTTAATCAATTTAGAAGGATTTTCGACGAAATTCATCATGTTTTTAATGTGGATAACGATGCTGAAGTGACAATGGAAGCCAATCCGGATGACCTTACTGATGCTTATTTAGAAACCTTGTCTTCACTTCCGTTTAATAGATTAAGTATTGGAATCCAATCATTTAACAATAAACATCTGAAAATAATCAACAGAAGACACGATGCACAACAAGCTAAGAATGCTGTAATAAATGCAAGAAAACATGGATTTCAAAATATCAGCATAGATTTGATATATGCGCTTCCCGGACAAACAATAGAAGATTGGAAAAAGCAACTGGAAGAAGCATTCAATCTAAATGTAGAACATATATCAGCTTATGGACTTACCTATGAAGAAGGTACAGCACTTTGGAAGCAACGAAACAAGGGTTTAGTTAAGGTAACAGAAGATGAAGTAACGCTTCAGATGTTTAACTATATGAGATTAAAAATGATTGAAAAAGGTTTTGAATCTTATGAAATTTCTAATTATGCAAAACCTGGATTCCGCTCTCGTCACAACAGCGCCTATTGGCAGTTTGTACCCTATCTTGGACTGGGACCATCGGCTCATTCTTTCGATGGAAAATCAAGACAATGGAATATTGCTTCTGTACAAAAATACATACAAAGCATATCAATACTAAAGCCGTCATTTGAGAAGGAAGTCCTCAGTGAACAGGATTTTTATAATGATTTCATCATGGTTTCATTGAGAACAAGTGATGGGATAAGTTTAGCTGATTTAAAAAACAGATTTGGAGAAGAATTATTTGACTATTGCTTGCAAAATGCAGATAATCAAATTAAATATGGTAATCTTATTTTAAATAACAACAGACTTTTTCTTTCAGACACAGGGGTTCATATAGCCAATCAGGTTATTATCGAACTTATGAAAACAGACTAATTTTAATTAATCAGTGTTAATCAAACTTTCATCATGAATTAAAACTCTGTTTGTTAAACAAAAAATCGTAAATTTGTCGCTTAATTCATTTTGACATGACTGAGAATAATACTAATAAAGATTTCAGAAAAGTGTTTAACCGGTGGTTCTGGATACTATTCGGTTCAGGAATAACTGTTATGGCACTTGTTTTCTTTTTTATCAGCATTGGATGGTTGGGCTACCTGCCGGAAATTGATCAGCTGCAAAACCCGATCAACAAATATGCAACAGAACTTTATTCTTCTGATTTCAAGCTAATTGGGAGCTATTCTGAGAGCAAGGACAACAGGATTAAAACAGAATACAGTCAAATTTCAAAACATGTTATCAATGCACTCATAGCGACTGAAGATGAAAGGTTTTATGATCATTCCGGTATTGATGGCAGGGCACTCGGGAGGGTTTTCATCAAAAGGGGGATTTTCAGACAAAAAAGTTCGGGAGGTGGCAGTACAATTACTCAACAGTTAGCGAAACTACTGTATTCTCCCAAAGCGGACAATATTATTGAGAGAGCATTACAAAAACCTATTGAATGGGTAATTTCAGTTCAACTGGAAAAAATATATACCAAAGAAGAAATTATTACACTTTATCTCAATCAGTTTGATTTTCTGTATAATGCTGTGGGTATTAAAACCTCATCATACGTATATTTTAATACTACACCTGCTGAATTAAAAATTGAAGAGGCAGCCACACTCATCGGTATGTGTAAAAACCCCTCATTGTATAATCCGAAAAGGTTCAATGAAAGGGCCAAAAACAGAAGAAATGTTGTACTGGATCAAATGCGCAAGGCAGACTTTATTACAAAAGCTGAAAGAGACTCTTTACAGCAACTTCCACTGATACTTGATTTTCAACGGGTAGATCACAAACAAGGGCTGGCTCCCTATTTCAGGGAATACCTGAGATTAACGCTAACAGCTAAAAAACCGGTCAGAAGTAATTATGCAAGCTGGCAGGAAGAAAAATACAACGAAGATTTATGGCAATGGGAAAATAACCCATTGTATGGATTCTGTAACAAAAACACAAAATCGAATGGTATGCCTTACAACATCTATACTGATGGACTGAGGATTTTTACAACCATTGACTCTCGTATGCAGCAATATGCTGAGGAGGCTGTTGAACAGCATCTCACTGAACTTCAACAGGCATTTTTTAAAGAAAAGAAAGGAAGAACTTATGCTCCGTTCTCCAAACATGTTAATCAAACTGAAATTGACGCTTCAATTAATCGTGCCATGCGCGATTCAGAACGTTACAGACGACTCAAGAATGAAGGAGTAAGCAGTGATGAAATCTCCCGGATATTCAACACAAAAGTTGAAATGCAGGTATTTTCATACAAAGGAATGATTGATACCGTTATGACACCCATGGATTCTATCCGTTATATCAAACATTTCCTGAGATGCGGTTTTATGTCTATTGATCCTAAAACAGGTCAGGTCAAAGCCTATGTAGGCGGACCAAACTTTACTCATTTTCAGTATGACATGGCCACTTCAGGAAAACGCCAGGTGGGTTCAACTATCAAGCCATTCTTATACACACTGGCAATGGAAGAAGGTCTATGGCCCTGCGATAAAGTAATGAATGTACCCATTACTTTAAAAGATGCCAATGGCAATGACTGGTCACCACGTAATTCAAGCAAGTCAAGAATTGGTGAAGAAGTGACACTCAGGTGGGCATTAGCAAATTCAAATAACTGGATATCAGCCTATCTAATGAATATGTTTACTCCGGAATCATTGGTTAAATTAATGCAGTCCTTTGGTATCAGAAGTCATCTGGATCCGGTTATTTCTTTAGCTCTTGGTCCTGCTGATATTTCGATTGTTGAAATGGTGGATGCTTACACGGCTTTTCCAAACAAAGGTATCAGGGTTGAACCCATGTATGTAACACGCATTGAAGATGGCAATGGAAATGTAATCGCAACATTTACACCTCAGATGCATGAAATATTCAGTGAATCAACGGCTTATAAGATGATTTATATGTTGAGAAGTGTGGTTGACGGAGGTACCGGAGGTAGAATTCGTGGCAGATATGGCTTAACTATGCCTATGGGTGGTAAAACAGGAACAACCCAAAATAATTCCGACGGTTGGTTTATGGGCTTTACTCCATCTTTGGTTTCCGGCGTTTGGGTTGGTGGTGAAGACCGTTCCATTCACTTTGATAATATTGCCGAGGGTCAGGGAGCCAGTATGGCGCTACCAATTTGGGCACTATATATGCAAAAAGTATTAGGTGATAGTTCATTAGGATATTCCGCACAGGATAATTTTGATGTCCCGTCTTCATTCAATGCCAATGCCGGTTGTGAAGAAAATGTTTTTGATTGGTAAAAAATTATTTGAAAAGGAAAATTCTCATATCGATTGTGTTGTTTTTTCAATTGGGACTATTGTTTGCTCAGTTGAATACCGACCGCATTCTTACCATTGGCCGGAATGCTTTGTATTTTGAGGATTATGTACTTTCTATTCAATATTTTAACCAGGTCATTAAAATCAAGCCGTTTTTGGCAGAACCTTACATGTATCGGGCTATTGCCAAAATTCAACTTGGTGATTATGAAGGAGCAGAAGTTGACGGTACAGAAGCAATTACCAGAAATCCTTTTTTACCACAGGCTTTTTATGCCAGAGGTTTCACCCGTATGAAACTGGAAAAATATAAAGATGCTGCACAGGATTTCACAAAAGCACTCGAGTTTAGTCCGGGTAGTCAACATTTATTGGTAAGCAGAATTGACGCCAATGAAAGAAGTGGTAATTATGAGGATGCATTAAAAGATATTGATACATATATCAAATTAAATCCCAAAAACACAGGACTCTGGTATGAGAAGGGACGAATTTACTTATCTATGAACGATACCGTCGCTGCAGAAAACTCATTTAATCAACTGATTAACTCCGACACAACTGCTTATATCGGGTGGAGTGCCAGAGCTTTATTGAAACTACAACGAAAAGATTTAGAAGGTGCTTATACCGATTATTCCAAATCAATCGCGTTGAAATCAAATTATTTTGGCGATTACATCAATCGGGGGATCATCAACGTAGAGCAAAAAAGATATATGGAAGCGCTGACTGATTATGATCAGGCTATTAAACTTGAGCCCAACAGTAAACTGGCATATTTCAACAGAGCTATTCTTCGTTCAAACCTGGGTGATAACAACAATGCTCTTTCAGATTTTGAACAGGTACTGAAAATGGACTCTGCCAATATGGAAGCCAGATACAGCAAAGCCTTACTTGAAATGAAGCTGAGACATTACCGAAATGCCATATCAGATTTTAAATTAATATTAAACAAACATCCATACTTTCTCCCTGCCTATTGGGGCATAGCCGAAGCATACGATGCACAGAATAACATAAAAGAATCCTTCAGATACAGACAAAAAGCACAAGATATTGAAAAAAACAAGGATAAAATAAGAGAAAAGATCCAAGAAGATCTGAATGCAAAAAACATGATTGCAGAGGATATCCCTGAAAACAACAACAAAAGAAGAACTGATGTTTTCAACAGGTATGCTACCCAAAACATCAATGATAATGAGTCTGAATCAAAATACAATAACCAGAAAAGAGGAGCTGTTCAAAAGAATTTCGTCGATGTAGTGAATGAGAAGAATTTTGTGTTGACATATTATTCCAAAACAGATGCGTTACGTCAAACTAATTTATATCATCCTGAAATAGAAACGTATAATAGAAGAAAGTTGTTAAGTACCGATTTAAAAGTAACCTGTTCAGAAATACCTTTAACTAATGAGCTGATTGATAAGCACTTCAAAACCATCAATCAAATCAGTTCAAAAATTAATGTAAATACCAATGATGCAGACATTTACTTTCACAGGGCACTGGAATTTGCGTTGGTTCAGGATTTTGAAAATGCAATTGAAGATCTAAATAGAGCAATCGCATTGCGATCCGATTTTATGCTGGCATATTTCACCAGGGCCAATATTCGCTTTAAGTATATTGACTACATGAAAAATTCACTTCGGGAAACCGGATTGGAAACTCTGGAGTTAAAGGACCGCTATGCTGCTTTTGAAAAAGAGAAAAAGTTTGATGTGGAGCTGGTCATGCGTGATTTGGAAAAGGTTAATGATTTACAACCTGATTTTTCATTTGCATATTACAACAAAGCAAATATATTAACTTCGCAACAGGATTTTCGAACTGCTATATACAATTATTCCAAAGCCATTGAAATTGACAGGGATTTTGCTGAAGCATACTTCAACCGGGGACTGACTTACCTGTATATAGGTGAAGACGCGAAAGGACTTGCAGATTTGAGTAAAGCAGGTGAGTTGGGAATATATCAGGCATACAACCTGATCCAAAGATTCAAATAGCAGGTAACTGATTATTAAGTGGAAAAAGGGGCAAAGCTTCTCCTACTATAAAATTACTTCCAGTAATCAGTATTAAATCATCTGCATCGGCATCAAGAATTGCTTTGTTTACGGCATCCTTTACTACTCCGAATGACTTTCCGGAAAGATTATAATTTATTGCTTTTGCTTTCAGCTCGTTTGCCGGCAAAGCTCTCTTTACCTGTGCTTGTGTAAAATAGTAAACGGCATCGACAGGTAACAATTTTAACACACCTGATATATCTTTATCATTTACCATTCCGATGATGATGCGTAATGTTTTATAATGCTGATATTTTAACTGATTTACAATAACTTGAACTCCCTGAACATTATGTCCGGTATCTGCAACAATCCTGGGTTTGCTGCTCAACAACTCCCACCTACCCCGTAAGCCGGTAAGCTGACAAATGTTTTCTATTCCTTTTTTAAGTGCCACATCTGATATTTTAAATTCTATCCTGTTATTTAAAATTTTAATGGCTGAAAATACAGTTGACAGGTTTTTAAGCTGATAAATTCCACTAAGTCCCGAAGTATATTCCTTTTTTTGATAATTTAAAATCATTTTATCCTGCTCATAACGAGTCAAAACAGGTATATCATCATCCTCAGCAAAAATTATATCTGACTGCATTTCAATTGATTTCAGTACAAATACAGGTTTAGTTTCTGGCAATGATTCTCCTATAACCACAGGAACTCCGGGCTTGATTATACCCGCTTTTTCGGCAGCAATCTGCGGAAGTGAATCACCCAGAAATTCAACATGATCGAAACCTATATTAGTAATAATGCTTAATTCCGGACTAATGATGTTGGTACTATCCAGCCGGCCTCCCAGACCGACCTCAACAACCGCTATATCAACCTGTTTATCAGCAAAATAAGAGAATGCCATTGCCATGGTCAATTCAAAAAATGAAGGTTGAATAACTTCTATTATATCAATGTGTTTTTGAATAAACTGAATAACATACTGTTCTTCAATCATTTGTCCGTTTATTCTGATTCTTTCACCAAAATCAACGAGATGAGGAGAGGTATAAAGTCCAACTTGGTAACCGGCTTCCTGTAGGATTGCAGCCATATAATGCGAAACAGAGCCTTTTCCATTGGTTCCGGCAATATGAACAGAGCGAAATTTCCGATGCGGATTATCGAGATGAGCCATCAGACGAGAAGTGTTCTCCAGTCCCGGCTTGTAAGCAGTTGAACCAACCAGATGAAATACGGGAAGCCGGTTGTATAAATACTGTAATGTCTCCTGATAATTCATTTTCAAAACATCTAATATTCTCTTTGTCCAAATATCGAACTACCGATTCTAACCAGGGTGCCTCCCTCTTCTATCGCAATTTGAAAGTCATCGGACATTCCCATCGAAATTTCCGTGAAACAATCATTTTCAGCACAATAAGTACGTTTAATTGTGTCAAATAATGCTTTGAGCGACTGAAATTCCTTTCTAACCTGCTGATGGTTATCTGTAAATGTGGCCATTCCCATTAATCCGCAAATCCGAATGTTTGATAGGTTTGAAATTGTTCCTGATTGATATAACGCAAGAATTTCCTCTGGTGAAAAACCAAATTTTGTTTCTTCTGTGGCAATATGAACCTGTAACAGGCAATTCACTACCCGGTTGATTTTTTCAGCCTGCTTGTTGATTTCCAACAGCAACTTCAATGAATCAACCCCATGAATCAATTCTACAAAAGGTACCAGGTATTTCACCTTATTTGTTTGTAAATGACCAATAAAGTGCCAATTAATGTCATTGGGCAAACGTTCCTGCTTTTCCATCAGTTCCTGTACCCTGCTTTCCCCGAAAATTCTTTCACCCGCATTGTAAGCTTCCATAATGGTGCTCTCAGGGTGAAATTTGGATACACAAACCAGTTTTACCCACGAAGGTATATCTTTCCTGATTGATGCTAAATTTTGTACGACAGACATATAATGGATTTACAATTTAAGAATTTAAACCACAAAAGAAACAAAAGGATGACTAAGGAAACACAAAAGAAACTTTTAAACCATACAAGGCATATAAGTGACATATAATCTGTATTAGCTAAGACTTTAGACCAATTAACACTGACCACTAATCAACTATTCCTGTTTTCCGTATTTAAATACATCCATGATCAAGGTTTCAGCAATTGTTACAACCTCATAATCAGCCATACTTCCTTTCATACCTTCATGTAATCTGCTCAAAGCCTGACCTATTTCAGAGGCCTGCACCATCATGGCCACCGGAACTTTCTTCTCAACTCCTTTTTCCTCATCCAACGTAATATAGTTCACTTTAAACCGATACCACTTATCTCCATCATCATGAAAAAACATCTCATTGATCTTGACTCTTTTAATATTGGCAACAGAAAACTCCCCACTGATAAAAGGCTTCATCTCTTCAATCATCCTTTCCTCTGCCTCAGTAAAAGAAAGTGCATCCACCAAATAAGATTCACTCACTTTAACAATTTTTCCATCTTCAGCTGTTTTTTCAAACTTTACTTTACATTCAAACCAGTTGTACATACTACTTTTATTCTATCTGTTTTTATTCTAAATTGAATTTTTTTACTCCATGCAAAGGTAATATTTAATCACGACTAATTAATAATTTTTATTTTCATAAACATAAAATTTCACTTTATTCGTACCCATAATTCACCTGTATGTTCATTCTCTGAATAGTATATTTTTCCCATTGAAATTCACGGCCATTTATTTTGTTACCGTTTATTTCAATAAATACATTATCAGGTACTTGTGTTTTTCCCGCAAATCCTCCAACATAGTATTTTACTTCCCATTTTCCCTGCACACATTTTGTATGACGGACAAAGATTGCGCATATAGATTTTCAAGGTTGGACATGTCAAGGTTGTTGTTTTTATCACAAGAAAAAACAACTCCTGTAAAAACAAGTAATGGAATCATGAATTTTAAAATATATTTTTTCATAATTTTCACAACTTACTTAATTCTAACAAAACTAAAGTGATTTGGAATATCTGTTGAACCGGGAGGAATATCTGAAAAAATGGTTAAAGTATCTTTCGGAATTGCTGTTTTTCTGTTCTGCTCCGGCAGAATCGTTGCTCTGATTGGCTGTCAATCGAGATTACGTTGCAAAGTAGCACCTTGCTTGTACAGTCCATTTAGCTGAATACATTCAATAAAATCAGCTTGTAGCATTCAATTCCGAAATTTAAATTATTTTATTTAAATGTGCAATTTTTTTTTTAGATTATTACATAAAACTTACCTTTGCCAGACTAATATCAATATGGATAGAATAATAACAAAAAGATTCATACAGGAACATCTGAACGATGACGTAATTCAACTGGGATTGCAGGCCAAGCGTTATCAGGATATCGATATGGCTTTCGTAATCAATCAGATAGCAGGACTTCAAAAAATAAAAGAAAAGGTTCCGCTATTTTACCAATCAGATAATATACTATTTCCGAAACAATTATCTGTAGAACAATCATCCTCGGAAATTACTGCGAAATACAAATCAATGCTTTTCCATGGAGATAGATTCGCAGATCTTTCAGGCGGTTTTGGGGTTGATTTTTACTTTATTTCACAGAATTTCAGGTCTGGTCTTTATATCGAACGAGATGAAGAATTATGCAAACTGGCAGCACATAATTTTGAAGTATTGAAAATACCCCAATATGAAATACATCAGACAAAGTCTGAAGATTATCTGGATAATATGCCGGAAGTAGATTTGATTTATATCGATCCGCACAGAAGAAGTGAAACCGGTAAAAAAACAGTACTGATCTCAGATTGCGAACCTGATGTTGCCTTGCTGGCTGAAAAAATGTTACTTAAATCACCCGTGGTAATGATTAAGCTTTCCCCTATGCTGGATATTCATCAGGCAATTAAACACTTACCTCAAACCACGGAAGTTCATATTGTAGCTGTGGATAATGAATGTAAAGAGGTTCTGTTAATATTAAACAGAAACAACACACTAGAATCAGATAGAAATCAACACATCCTGATTAAAACCAGCAATCTCCACAAGGCAAAGTCGGAACAGATTTTTGATTTTACTTTTGATGAGGAAAAACAGGCAGAACCAGCTTTTACTGATGAAGTAGGTCGATATCTGTATGAACCTAATGCTGCTATTATGAAGTCCGGAGCATTTAAGTTGATTGCAACCCGTTTTAATTTAAAAAAATTTCATGTAAACACGCATTTGTATACAGGAAATAATTTGATTGACGATTTTCCGGGGAGAATCATGCAGGTTTCAGCAGTATATGAAAACAATAAGACTGATATAAAGAAGATAAAAGAAAAATTTTCCAAAGCAAATGTGACTACACGTAATTATCCTATATCAGTGGATGATTTCCGAAAAAAAACCGGCATAAAGGATGGTGGCCATGATTACCTGTTTGCACTTAAAACTGCTTCCGGTAAAAACATCATAATCTCCTGTAATAAAACAAATTAAATCAATCTAATTTAACTCTCAGATTAATCTCAGTTGTACCCGTTTTCTCACCATATCCACTTCCAGCACTCTCACCTTTACATGCTGGTGTAAAGCAACAACTTCTGCCGGATTGGAAACGTATCTGTCGGCCATCTGAGAAATATGTACAAGTCCGTTCTCTTTGATACCAATATCAACAAAGGCGCCAAAGTTGGTAATGTTGGTAACGATTCCCGGTAGTTCCATACCGGATATTAAATCTTCAATTTTTTTGATATTGGGGTCGAATTCAAAAACCTTCACATTGCTGCGCGGATCACGCCCGGGTTTTTCCAGTTCAAGTAAAATGTCAGTCAACGTAGGCAGACCGATTTCCTCTGTCACATAAGAATTCAAATCAATTCTTTGAATTAATTCTTTATTCCTGATTAACTTATCTATATCGGTTTTTAAATCTTTTGCCATCTTTTCAACGATCCGGTAACTCTCCGGGTGCACAGCTGAATTATCCAACGGATTCTCACCATCCGGAATCCGGAGAAAACCGGCGCATTGTTCAAAAGTTTTATTACCCATTTTGGGCACTTTCAATAATTGCCTGCGATTTGTAAAAGCACCGTTCTCTGCACGATAGTCAACAATATTTTGAGCCAACTGCGGGCCAAGTCCGGAAATGTAGGTTAACAGATGCTTTGAAGCGGTATTCAGGTTCACGCCAACTTTGTTCACTGCATTTTCAACTGTTTGATCCAGAGATTTTTTCAACAATGTTTGGTCCACATCATGCTGATACTGCCCCACCCCAATTGATTTGGGATCAATTTTTACCAGTTCAGCCAACGGATCCATTAACCGGCGGCCAATTGAAACTGCACCACGAACCGTTACATCATAATCAGGAAACTCTTCCCGTGCAATTTTTGATGCAGAATAAATGGAAGCGCCATTTTCACTGACTACAAAAACCTGTACATTTCTGTCATACCGGATATTTTGAATAAAATGCTCCGTTTCCCTGCCGGCTGTACCATTTCCAATGGCAATTGCCTGAATATTATATGCTTCAACCATTTTCTGAATGCTACGTGAGGCTTTAGCATAATCACTTTGCGGCGGATGGGGATAAATAGTTTCATTATGAAGCAGATTACCTTGCGCATCCAAACAAACAACTTTACAACCTGTACGGAAACCGGGATCTATACCTAGTACCCTCTTCTCACCCAAAGGCGGAGCAAGTAATAGCTGCCGTAAGTTTTCTGCAAAAACACGAATTGCTTCTGCATCTGCCTTTAATTTACTTTCTGCGGCAAATTCATTTTCAATGGAAGGCTTCAATAAGCGTTTGTACGCATCCTTCACTGCGTTGTAAACCAGATCACCCGAAGCATTATCAGACCGGACAAAAACGTCAGTCAGTTTATCCACGCATTTGTCTTCATCCGGACTGATATTCACCTTTAAAAAACCTTCAGACTCCCCTCTTCGCATTGCTAATAACCTATGAGAGGAACATTTAGATAATTTTTCAGACATATCAAAATAATCCCGGTATTTTTGGGCTTCATTTTCTTTCCCTTTGATGATTTTAGATGAAATAACAGCTTCATAAGTAAAAATCCGGCGAATTACATGACGTGCTTTTTCGCTTTCGTTAACCCACTCTGCAATAATATCAGACGCTCCATCAAGCGCTTCATCAACTGTTTTTACTTTATCTTTTACATAAGGCCTGGCCAGATAATCCAAATCATCAGCATTTTGTTTCATAATCATTTTTGCCAGCGGCTCTAACCCGCTTTCCCGCGCAATTTCAGCACGGGTACGACGTTTGGGTTTATATGGAAGATAAATATCCTCCAATTCGGTTGTATTCCAGCAGGCATCAATCCTGTTCTTGATCTCGGAAGTCAGTTTTCCCTGTTCTTCTATGGTTTTCAGGATGGTATCTTTCCGTTTTTCTATTTCTAACAGCTTATCATATTGATCTTTAACAGCACCAATCTGAACTTCATCCAATTCGCCGGTCATTTCTTTTCTATATCTGCTGATAAAGGGAATGGTTGCACCATCTTCAAGCAAATGGATTGTATTGATGATTTGTTTTGCACTTATTTGCAAAAAATCTGTAAGTAAGGAAATAAAAACAGGAGCTATATTGTCTTTTGACATAAAGTTAGAATTGACTTATAAAAAATATATACAAATAAAATCAGTGTAGAATCTTAAATACCAATTCTTTAAGTAAATCACCTTCATCTGCACTAACATTATCGATCCCTTTGGATCGGGCATCCGTTTCTCTGATAGAAGTAATGATATTCATGGTTTTCCATGCATTGAATGATTTTGATGCCGTTATATAATTTCTGGCAATAAACGGGTGAATTTTAAATTCAGCAGCAGCAGATTCGGCTGTCTTCTGAGGTAAGTAATGGAATATCATCAAATTACTAAAAAAACTGAATAACTGTGCAAGCACCATTTGTATAGGATTCGCCTTTTTGTTATCAGCAAAATAGTTGATAATTCTGTTTGCCTTCAGCACATCTTTCCTGATCAGGGCATCCTGTAGTTCAAAAACATTAAAATCTTTACTGATTCCGATGTTTTTTTCAATAATTTCCGGTGTAATTCGGCTTGTACCTGCAGGTTTTGTTATTGCCAGCTTATCAAGTTCATTAGCAACCTTACTTAAATCAGTCCCAAGAAAATCGGTAAGCATAACCATTGCCTTCTCCTCTATTTGCAGATCTTTTGTCTTGGCATATTTTGCAATCCAGGCACTCATCTCATAGTCACGTAACTTTTTGGATTCAAACAGTACACCAGTTTTTTTTAACTCATTTACCCACTTTTTCCTACCATCGACAGTCCCGTATTTATAGCAAATAACCAGAATTGTAGCAGGAGCGTAATGCTGGATATAAAATTGCAGCTTATCAAGATCTTTAATATGCTGAGCTTCTTTTACAATTAATATCTGATAGGGCGACATCATCGGGAACCTCTTAGCCGCATTGATAACCGTGGTGATGTCGATATCCTTGCCATAAAGAACAGATAGATCAAATTCACGCTGACTCTCATCTAATATTTCATATTGAATATAATCTGAGATCAGGTCAATATAATAAGGTTCTTCCCCCATTAAAAAGTAAATGGGAGCATATTTTTTTTGCTTTAAGCTCTGCAGAATTTGTTCGTGCATTTTTTGAATGGATTAGCTATTCAAATCTAAGGTGTTTAATAGTCTTACTATTATTAATAAGCGAACTCAAAGCCTTCACACCGATGCGAATATGTTCATCCACATAGTTTTGTGTCACTTTTGAGTCACTTTCTGAAGTTTTTATACCTTGTTCCTGAAGCGGCATATCCGAAACCAGCAGCAAAGCTCCCGTCGGAATACCATTATGGAATCCAACCGTAAATAAAGTCGCTGTTTCCATATCAATAGCCATGGCACGTGTGCTTTTCAGGTATGATTTGAATTTTTCATCCCACTCCCACACCCTGCGATTAGTTGTAAAAACTGTTCCCGTCCAGTAGTCTTTATCAAAATCACGAATATTGGACGAAACAGCACGCTGCAGGTTAAATGCAGGAAGAGCCGGTATCTCAGGCGGAAAATAATCGTTTGAAGTACCCTCGCCCCTTATGGCAGCACTGGGCAGAATATAATCGCCATTCCGGTTTTTATCTCTCAGCCCTCCACATTTTCCAAGAAACAATACCGCTTTAGGCTGAATCGCAGACAATACATCCATAATCAATGCTGCATTTGGACTCCCCATGCCAAAATTGATGATTGTAATTCCATTAGCGGACGCATTGATCATGTTTCCATCCCGCCCCAATACCGGAACATTAAACCATTCAGCAAATTTTTCCACATAATTATTGAAATTTGTCAAAAGTATATAGTCTGTGAAATCTTCTAATTTTCTTTTGGTATATCGGGGTAACCAATTTTCAACAATTTCCTGTTTTGTCTTCATATCTAATTAATTTGTTAGATGGTTTTTGTATTTTCGCATCTTTAATAGTTACAAAAATAATAAAAATGTGGCAACTTAATCTACCTGCATACAATTTCAACACAAAAAAAGAAGGTTACAAACTACTTATTTTTGATTCATTGCGAAAGAAATTTGTTAAACTTACTCCGGAAGAATGGGTAAGACAAAATTTCATTCAGTTTTTGATTCAGGAAAAAAACTTCCCTACAGCATTAATTGCTATTGAAACACAGATATTAATCAATGGCATGAAAAAAAGATGTGACGCTATTGTATACGACAACTACATGAACCCTTACATCATTATTGAATTTAAATCACCATCCATACCTATCACCCAGGAGGTATTTGATCAGGTTGCCGTTTATAATTTTAAATTAAATGTTGACTACTTTATATTAAGTAATGGTTTTCAACATTTTTTCTGCAAGAAAAACAACAGTATAGCAGGCTATGAAATCAGTAACGATATACCTGACTTTTTATCATTATTGTCCTAAATATTATATTTTAATAAAACCTCCAAAATATTAACATTTTTTAAATCGATTATATCTATTTGAAATTCTGACATTTACACATTTTATATGTTGTAAAACATATTTTTATTACATCTTATATTGCAAATATGTTTTATAACATGTATTTTTGCATTGTCAAATTGAATAAATCATTAAGGCAATATTGACAAGTAGAAAAATCCAAAGCAATTACTGGATAGTTTTATCAAAAAGTTTAGTTAACAAAAAAGGTATTATTAAAATTTTAGGTTATGAAAAAGATTTTAGCAGTTATATTGGTTGCTCTTGCGAGCGCTTCAGCAGCCTACTCAATGGAATTGAAAGATTACAATGTGCTTTATAGAATGAATGAAAATTCCACATTTAAAGCATTAGTTCGCTACCTCAACGCAGGCGACGAACAAGCAGATCAGTTAAAATATATATTTGATTTAACTGAAAGAAAATTGAATTATGCAAACAAAAAGGAAAGTACAATCGATGCAGAAAGAGCCTTGTATTTTAACCTGGGAAATGTAAAATACATACTCTCAGAAGATCAGTACAGAAAATATCTGATTATTTTAAATGTATCAAGATTCAGCAAAGATGAAGACTATATTGCTGACAACAATTAATGTGAGAATATTCGCCTGAAAGATTTATTCAAAAGGGTATCCGGTTGGATACCCTTTCTTATTTTTATAAATACTGATAATGTTATTATATTCCTTTACACCTCTAAGGCGCCTATAATTTCATTTACACTACTAAAATTATGTTGCGATAAATACGCCTCGATACCCTCCAGCACTTTAACAGAAACAGTCGGATCAATAAAATTAGCCGTACCAATCTGTATTGCTGACGCTCCGGCCAACAGAAACTCGATTGCGTCACGGGCATTCATAATTCCACCCATACCCACAACCGGAATTTTAACTGATTGTGCAACTTGCCAAACCATACAAAGCGCAACAGGTTTAACAGCAGGACCTGAAAGTCCTCCGGTAACAGTGGAAAGAACGGGTTTACGCTTATCAGCATCAATTGCCATACCGAGCAAAGTGTTGATTAGTGAAACAGAATCAGCACCTTCAGCTTCAACGGCTTTGGCAATATCCGAAATAGAAGTAACGTTAGGCGACAATTTCACCATCAACTCTTTTGAATAAACCTTTCTTACCGCTTTTACTACCTGAGAAGCAGACAGGCAAGAAGTACCGAAAGCCATACCCCCCTCTTTCACATTCGGACAGGAAATATTAAGCTCAATACCCGGAATTTTATCCAGTTCGTTGATTTTTGCTGCTGTTTCAATGTAATCTTCAATGGTGGATCCGGACACGTTTACAAATATACTTGTATTTACATCTTTAATCTCCGGATATATGTGATCGACAAAATAATCAACACCCTTATTTTGCAGTCCCACAGCGTTTAACATACCAGAAGGCGTTTCGGCCATACGCGGATACGCATTCCCCTGCCTCTCACGAAGCGTTGTTCCCTTTACAACAATGCCACCTATTCGCGACACATCGATAAAGTCTGCATACTCCTTCCCATAACCAAAAGTGCCCGATGCAGTCATCACCGGATTTTTCAATTGTATAGTACCTAAATTTACTTTTAAATCTACCATTTTAGTTTTGTAATATTAAAAACAGGACCTTCCGTGCAAACACAAAGATGACCATCGGTGGTATCCGTCACACAACACAAACAAGCACCAAAACCACAGGCCATGGTATTCTCGAGCGAGACTTCACAAAATATATTGTTTTTTTGAGCATAAGCAGCAACAGCTTTCATCATCGGAGTAGGTCCACAAGTATAAATTGCATCAAAACTCTTCTTATCTAAGATAGAATGTTGCGTAACAAAACCTTTCTCTCCATGTGAACCATCTTCAGTTGTGGTATAAACGTTTCCGTATTTTGAAAAATCATCTAATTGGAGCAGATTTAAAGCTGTACGCCCCCCTAAGAGAAAGTTACAGCGATAACCCCGATCGTTTAAACAGGAGCCTAAAAAGAGCATTGGCGCTATTCCTACACCGCCACCTATCAATAATATATTTGATTTTTTATCTTCAGGAATGGTAAATGTGTTTCCGAGAGGAAAAATCAGGTTAACATTATCCCCGGTCTTCAGTTGTGACAGCTTTTGTGTACCGTCGCCCACAATTTGAACTAACAACCACAACTCATTTTTTTCATAATCAACGAAATTGATGGATATCGGTCGCCTGAGAAAAGTTGCAGGAGAATCATCCACCCGTACTTCAGCAAACTGACCAGGAAGCATTTCAGGCAACTTATCAGCAGCCGTAAGTATTAATATAAAATACTGATTATTAAGCGATTTATTTACCTTAACAACCAGATCAAGCATGAACTTCTTCATTGTAAATTGTATATTTTGTACTTCTGAACATCAATTTTCTACTGTAATTGATGTTTTGTCTACAAAAATACAACAATTATTTTGATTCGAATTCCTGAAAAGTGTTATCAGAATAATATAGAATGATTTTTCTGACTTTTTTTTCAATAGTCTGGTTCTGTTTCAGATTCTCAACTGCATCTACCAATTTTTGAGCGACATCAATTTCTTTATTTATTATTGGCGGTTGAGTTGAGAAATCAGTTTTATTAACCAGATGTGATTTTTCAGGTTGATTTTCGACTTTAGGAAGTGCATACGCAGGAATCGGTTCGCTTTTAACAGTTTGATGCTGGAATGAAAATATTTCAGCATCGTTTTTTTCTGGTTCAACAATAATATTATTACCTGATATACTGCTAATTACATCGTCATCACCGAATAAAGTAGGCGCTTGAGAATGCAATTCTTTCCTCTGAATTGATCCCTGCCCTAAAATAAGCCATTCTGCGTTAATGTTGGGATATCTATTCAGTATTTTTTTCATGACGTCCAGACTTGGTTTATTTCTTTCATTTAAAATATGAGAAAGAGTAGAAGTTTGGATACCTATTTCCTGTGCAAACTGGCCGGATGTTAATCCAACCATCTGTATAACCTTTTCAATGCGTACTTTTTCTGACATAAATAAGTTATTTTACAGTTGTTTATTTTTTAGAAAAAACACTACAAATGTAACTATTTTATTTCACAAATCAAAACAGCACAATTGTGTATGTTATTTACAAAGCTAAAAGTTGATTCACAAATCTATATTTCACGTTTGTATTCCGAAAATAATTATTAAAATATAAAAACAAATAAGGTTCAATGCCTATAAAAGATATAGTTATACATAATTATTATCTATTTATCAATAAGATATGGCATATACAAATAAATAGTCTTTATCAAATATCAGACATTAATCCAATCAAAAACTCTTTAAATTAGTAGTTAATTAGATTGTTTAATTAGACATACTTAATACTATTGATTATCAATTATTTTATAGTTTTAGTATTGTAAATTTTACAATAATTCCGTTATATTTACAGATGTCATCATATATATTATAGTTATAATTTAATTATGACACATAAATATCTGGTTAATAAATATATAAAAATAAAAATATGTATGTTTTGTTTTTATCTTAAGGTCTGTAATCCATTTGTAATTTAATACACAATATTGAAAAAATATTGAATGAAAATAATTTTATTTTACAAATATAAAGTATCAGTGTCTTCATATAAGCCAACTATTTACATTTGTTTTATTGATTTTCATTTTATTTTTTACACATATAATTTACAAATGTATTTAATCAATTATGAATCGGGCTTTATTACCTATTCTTCTTTTCATAAATCAACTTTATGACTTTTCTCAACAATTTATTTATTTCAATCATTTATACAACCACTGAAATTTAATTTAAATCACTCATATACAGAAATTTATTACGTAATTGTGCTTTTGAGAATTGAATATTTAAAAACTTCAAACCTTACCCCACTCATTTGATAAAATTTTAGACAAAAAAAATCCGGAAATTTCTTTCCGGATTTAATAAAAACAAATATGTATTAATTACTTATTCTGCAGAATCTGATACTGGAGCTACTCCAGCCAATTGTTGGTCAACTAATATACGACCACAATATTCACAAACAATTACTTTTTTTCTCAAACGGATATCAAGCTGTTTTTGTGCCGGAATTTTATTAAAACATCCACCACAAGCATCACGGTTGATATACACCACGGCCAAACCATTGCGGGCATTTTTACGAATACGTTTGAAAGCTGTTAATAGACGTGGTTCAATCAATGACTCAATTTCTTTAGCTCTTTCGCGTAGTTTTTCTTCTTCCTGTTTTGTTTCCGCGATAATTTCTTCCAGCTCTCCCCTTTTTTGTTCCAGGTCAAGTTTTCTTTCAGCCAGCTGAGCAGCCGTCAATTTTTGTTCTTCTGTTTTTGCTTCTTTAGCTGCTTTATATTCGCGAATGTGTTTCTCACACAATTCTATTTCAAGTGTTTGAAACTCAATTTCTTTTTCCAGATTTTCGTGTTCACGGTTATTTCTCACGTTCTTTTGCTGTTCCTGATAACGCTCGATTTTAATCCGTGATTCTTCAATAGCAACTTTTTTCGATGCAATCATGGAAGTAAACTCGCTGATCTCTTTTTCGAAATGCTCAATACGTGTACTTAAACCGATGATTTCATCTTCCAGATCCTGCACTTCAAGCGGTAATTCCCCTCTCAGTGTTTTAATTTCATCTATTTTTGAAACTACTTTTTGCAAGTCATACAAGGCAAAAAGCTTTTCTTCAACGGTAATTTCTTTTTCAATTTTGGATTCTGCTGCTGTCATTATGTTACGAATAAATAATGGGATTGGTATTTACTTTTGAAATATGGACTGCAAAGGTAGGTAATTTTTTTCGAATTATGTCAAAAAATAACTCTTTTGTGAACTGTTCTGTTTCAAAATGACCTACATCTGCAATAATAATCTTATTCTCTGCTCCGAAAAAATCGTGGTATTTAAAGTCAGCAGATATGAAAATATCTGCACCGGCTTTGATTGCATCCTGTAAAAGAAAGCTACCGGAACCTCCACAAACAGCTACCCTTTTTATCTTATTACCTGATAAAGCAGTATGTCTGATTGGATTTCCTCCAAATAAAACTCTTATTCTTTGAAGAAAATCAGATTCATTTTCTGCTTCAATCAACTCACCGGTTAAACCAGAACCGACTTGTCGATATTCATTTAATAAACGAAAGACATCATAAGCAGGTTCTTCATAAGGATGAGCTTTAATCATAGATGCAATCACCTTGTTTTGAATGTACTCCGGTAAAATGACTTCAATCCTGGTTTCTTCTTCATAATGAATTTTATTCACTTCACCTACAAACGGAGTGGCTTTGCTGTTTGCTCTGAAACTGCCATATCCTTCCGAATTATAACTACATGCATCATAGTTTCCAATATGACCGGCACCAGCTTCAAATATAGCCTCCCGTACACGCTGTACGTGCAATTTGGGAACAAAAGTAACCAATTTCACTAGCATCCCGGTTTTAGGCTGAAGGATCCTTCTGTTTATCAGTCCGATTTTATCTGCTATCCGGCCATTTACGCCATCAATAACATTGTCGACATTGGTGTGAGCTGCATAGATCGCAATATCATTTTTTATTGCCTTAATGATACAACGTTCCACTTCATCTTGTCCGGTTATTTTTTTCAAACCATTGAAAATCAATGGGTGGTGCGCTATAATTAAATTTATATGCATCAAGATTGCCTCGTTTATAACGGCCTCTGTTACATCCACACAGATTAATACGCCACTAACAGGCCTTTCTGAGTTTCCAATAAGCAAGCCTGCATTGTCGTATTTTTCCTGCAATGCCAGCGGAGCAAAAGCTTCAATGATTTCTGTAACAGTTTTTATTTGCATATTTTAATCACAAAATAAAGATAACCGGCATAGATTATTCAGCTATGCTTTCTTCTGCAGGTTTATCCTTTTCTTCGGGTAGAAAAGAATTAATTCCATTGTTAATCAGAATATTATACCACGAAAACATTTTCCTCATATCACTTGGATATACCCTGTCCCGATCAAAATCAGGTAATATCTCTTCCATATATTTACGCAACACATTGTTATCTGCTTTAGGATCAATGGGACAAACATTTCCGTTTTCCTTTTTACTGATGTTTTCAAATACCTGACCAAGCGGAATTTCTTCTGTATTGGTATAGATAGCAATATCACCCAACGAAACCACTTTATCCTTTGTATAAGCCGGAACACGTTTCCCATCCTGCAAGGACTCAACAACGATCATATTTTTACCCTGCGAAATCATTTTGTACAATCCCGGCTTTCCCGAAATAGATAAAATCTCTTTTAACATAAACCTAATTAAATTAATTATATAATTTCTTTTCCTTCGTAATAATTAATGAATGCTCTATTTACCAGCCTATTACCCCCAGGAGTGGGATAATCTCCGGTAAAATACCAGTCGCCCAAATGGTTCGGACAGGCCTTGTGTAACCCCTCAATAGTTTGATAGACCAACTCAACCGGACAGTCAACCTCCGGTGGAGTTAACATTTTAGCAATTTGTTCCGACACCTCATCCTGTGTAAAAGGAGCATAAATTTCCGTTACAAAGTTAACAATTTCTTCCTTTGGTAAATGCTCTTGTGCTTTTGATTTTTTATAAACATCGTCGATGATGTGTTGACGGCCCGTATCCTTTAATAGTTGTATGGCTGCTCTGAAAGCACAAAACTCTGACATTCTGGACATATCAATACCATAATAATCCGGGAAACGAACCTGAGGCGAAGAAGATACAATGACAATCTTTTTAGGTTCAAGACGATTCATAATTTTCAATAAACTCTGTTTCAGGGTAGTACCACGAACAATCGAATCATCAATTGCAATCAGGTTATCAACTTTTCCACGACGGATGGAACCATAGGTAATATCATACACATGCGTAGCCAGGTCATCACGTTCTTTATTTTGAGATATAAAAGTACGAAGTTTGATGTCTTTAATCAGTACTTTCTCGGTACGGGGAGTTTTGTTGGTTTTATGTTTAATTCCGTCAATCATGCCATAAAAAGCCACTTCCGCAGTATTAGGAATAAATGAAAATACCGAATTTTCGACATCCTGGTCAACTGACTTCAAAATAGAATCAGCCAGCGATTCACCCAGCATTTTTCGTTCCCTGTAAATATCGAAGTCACTACCACGGGAAAAATAAATACGTTCAAACGAACATCTTTTCAAATTTTTATCCTGTTCCCTGATAACTTCAAATTTAATTTCACCATTCTTTTTGATAATCATGGCATTACCTGGAGTCAGTTCATGCACATCTTTCTCTTTTACATTGAGTGAAGTTTGAATTACCGGACGTTCAGACGCAATAACAGCAATTTCTTCATCAGCATAATAGAAACAGGGACGAATACCTTTCGGATCTCTGAATACAAAAGAGTCACCATGTCCCAGCATACCTGCTATTACATATCCCCCATCCCACATATATTCACACTTACGAATGATAGAAGCAATATCCAGTTGTTCTTCAATTTTTTGAGTGATGGTAAGATCATTGGTATAACGTTGTTTGATGAAGTCATATTCCTTTTGCACCTCCATATCCAATTTAAAACCAAGCTGTTCCAACATGAGGAAAGTATCTCCGTTATCCCTTGGGTGTTGCCCTTTCAGAGTAAGATAATCAAATAATTCGTCTACATTGGTCAAATTGAAATTACCGGCCAGTACAAGGGTTCTGTTTTTCCAGTTGTGGCGACGCAGAAACGGATGTACATGCATGATACCACTTTTCTGGTTAGTTGTACTATAGCGCAAGTGTCCCAGAAACATATCTGCTGCGAAGGGCAACAATTTCCTGGCTTTATCAACGTCATTCAACACATCCGGATCCATTTTATCCACTTTTTCATTGATATCGGCAAAAATCTGCTGAATGGCATTTTTACCTTCAATCCTTTCTCTCCAGATATATTCTTCACCCGGAGGCATATTCAGTTTAACACCTGCAATACCACCGCCTTCCTGCCCACGGTTGTGTTGTTTCTCCATCAACAAGTACATTTTCTGAAGGCCATATTGCCATGTACCATATTTTTTCTGATAATAATCCAAAGGTTTGAGCAACCTTACCATCGCGATTCCGCACATCTTCTTCTAAATATATAATATGAAATAAAAAAATTATTCTACTGTAACAGACTTTGCCAGATTCCTGGGCTGATCAACATCACAACCTTTCACAACGGCAATATGATAAGCCATCAATTGTAATGGTAAAGTTGCCAGAAGCGGTGCAAGACATTCTTCTGTGTCAGGTATTTCAATGCAATAATCAGAAAGTTTCTTAACAACTTCGTCACCTTCAGTAACGATAGCAATGATTTTCCCCTTTCTGGCCTTAATTTCCTGGATATTGCTTACCACCTTCTCATACATGCCTGAACTGGGAGCAATAACAACGACAGGCATTTCCTGACTGATGAGAGCGATCGGGCCATGCTTCATTTCAGCCGCCGGATAGCCCTCAGCATGAATATATGAAATCTCTTTCAGTTTAAGGGCACCTTCCAACGCAACAGGGAAGTTATATCCCCTACCCAGGTAAATGAAGTTCTGAGCATAAGTGAACGTTTTTGCAAATTGTGCAATCATTTCATTTTGCTCCAACAATTTTTTCATTTTATCGGGAATAGTTCCCAGTTCTTTTACAATATTCAAGTAACTTTCCTCACTGATGGTTTTCTTTTCCTTACCAATCATCAACGCTAACATGGTAAGTACAGTTACCTGAGCGGTAAATGCTTTCGTAGAGGCGACTCCTATTTCCGGTCCTACATGCGTATATGAACCTGAATGTGAATTTCTTGGTATAGAAGAACCAACTACGTTGCAAATACCAAATATAAATGCTCCCTGTGATTTAGCCAGTTCAACAGCAGCAAGGGTATCAGCAGTCTCACCCGACTGAGAAATAGCTATAACCACATCATTGGGATAAATAACCGGTTTGCGATATCTGAATTCTGAGGAATACTCAACTTCTACAGGAATACGCGCAAATTCTTCTATTACATACATTCCGATCAGACCAGCATGCCAGGAAGTACCACAAGCGGTGATAATAATTCTTCCGGCATTGACAAATTTATCTTTATTGTCGATAAAACCAGATAGCACAACATTATTCTCATCCACATTAACACGACCCCGCATAGAATCAGCAAGTGTTTTAGGTTGTTCAAAGATTTCTTTCAGCATAAAATGCGGAAATCCACCTTTTTCCAGTTGTGTGAGTGTTAGTTCCAGTTTTTTTATTTCCGGGGTCTTCTCAACATTGCTTATAGTTTTTATTTTCATTCCTTTAGCTCTACTGAGCGTAACAATCTCTTCTTCTCCTATATACACAACTTTATCCGTATATTCAACGATAGGAGTTGCATCTGAAGCCAAAAAATATTCATTTTCACCTATCCCAACAACCAGAGGAGAACCTTTACGGGCAGCAACAATGACATCCGGTTGATTTTTTTCCAAAATAGCGATAGCATAAGCACCAATTACCTGATTCAAAGCCAACTGAACGGCAGTCGACAAATCAACCTGATTGGTTTTCTTAATGAACTCAATCAACTGAACCAGTACTTCCGTATCTGTTTCACTTTGAAAGCTATAGCCATTCTCTATCAATCCTTGTTTCAGAACAGCATAATTTTCGATAATACCATTGTGGATTATCGCCAGTTCTTCCGATTGCGAGTAATGTGGATGTGCATTCACTGTATTGGGTTCACCATGTGTTGCCCATCTTGTATGTGCAATTCCAATATTTCCGTTGATATTTTTTTGCTCTGCAAATTGAATCAAATCTGCAACTTTACCTTTTGCTTTGTAAACATTTAGTTTACCTTCACTCATCAGCGCAATTCCGGCGCTGTCATAGCCTCTGTACTCAAGACGTTGCAGTCCTTTAATCAAAATAGGATAAGCATCCCTGTTCCCTATATATCCAACAATTCCACACATTTTCAGATTAAATTTTAGATTGTAAACTTTAAAAAACTATTAATTATAATCGATTTCTTATCCTATTCAAAGCTATTTTGGTATCCTCAAAACTACAAAAGCCACCAAATCGCATATACCCTTCGCCCTCGTGCCCGAAAATCACACCCGGCGTCCCCACAATCTGGAAATCCTGCAAAAGCAATTGAAAGAATTTCCAGGAAGACAAATTATCCGGCGTTTGAAACCAAACATAGGGTGAATTAATTCCTCCATAGACTTTTAATCCGCTTTTTAATAACTCTTCTCTGATCATGCGGATATTATTCATGTAATAATCAACAAGCTGCTTGATTTCCTGTTTTCCTTTTCTGCTAAAGAGAGCTTCTGCACCTCTTTGTACGACATAGGATATTCCGTTTGTGTAATTTGCATTCCGGCGACTCCACAGTTTAATCAACGGAACATGCTCACCGGTTTGTGTATGCACCATCAATTCATTTGGAAAAATGGAATATCCGCATCTCAATCCCGTAAATCCGGCACTTTTTGAAAAACTTCGGATTTCAATCGCGACTTTTTTGGCATTTTTAATTTCATAAATACTTGCCGGGACATCTTCTTCTGTTATATATGCCTGATAAGCAGCATCAAATATGATGATACTATCATGTTCCAGCGCATAATCCACCCACATTTTCATTTCAGTTTTTGAGATGGTAGTTCCGGTCGGATTATTCGGACTACAAAGATAAATGATATCCACCTTTTCCTCGGGCAATTCGGGCACAAAACCGGTTTCTTCATTACATCTGAGGTACACAACATTACTCCATTTATTATCCTCATGCAGGTAACCGGCTCGACCACTCATTATGGTTGCATTTTCATACACCGGATAAACCGGATCGGCGATAGCAATAATGTTATCCCTACCCAGTACATGTCCTATATTTCCAATATCCGACTTGGCACCATCATTAATGAATACAGTATCTTTATCTATGTTGATCCCCTTAGAACGATAATCTCTTACAATTTTATCGATGAGAAAATCATAACCTTTTGGAGGGCTGTATCCCCTGAACGATTCGGCAGTTGCCAGTTCATCCAGGGCATCGTGCATAGCCTTTAAAGCTACAGAAGGGATCGGACGAGTAACATCCCCAATTCCGAGCCGGATTAACTTTGCATTGGGATGTAGCAGCTTATAGGCATTGACACGCTTCTCTACATCGTCAAAACAATATATTTCAGGTGTTTTAAGGTAGTTTTCGTTTGCTAATGCCATTGTTTTTCAAAAAAACATCTATAAAATTATATTGATCTGCATATTCAGAAAGAATTATATTACTCTGAAATTCTGACAATAGTTCTTCCCTTTAATTTTCCGGATAAAATCAATTGTGTTGCCTCCGGAAGTTCTTCCATTGTTATTTCCCGGTACATACCCATCAGATTATCGGGTTTAAGATCAGTCGCCAGCCGTTGCCATAAATCAAGCCTAAATGCGGTCGGATAATTTTGCGCAGAAATACCAATCAATGTAACAGCCCTTAATATAAAAGGGAAAACATTGAGTGGCAGATTGGTCGAAGCGACACTTCCGCAAGTAGTAACTGCACCTAAAGGTTTGAGCATTTTGATTATACGAGCCAATATCTCCCCTCCGACAGTATCAATTGCCCCTGCATAAGTTGCCGGAAGTAAAGCCTTATCTGCCATTGCCATAAATTCATCCCGTGAGATTATTTCATCTGCACCACAAGCTTTTATAAATTCCGACTCCTGTGTTTTTCCTGAAATGGCAATTTTTTGATATCCTTTTTTCGTTAACATCGACAAAGCCATTGACCCTACTCCGCCTGTTGCTCCAGAAACAATTACTTTACCATCGACAGGCTTTACCAGTTCCATGAGTCTCAATATGGAAATACCAGCTGTAAATCCCGCAGTGCCGATAATCATGGACTCTTTGGGTGTTAAACCTGACGGTAATTTAATAACCCATTCAGCCGGAACCCGGATATACTCTCCAAATCCCCCCGGCGTGTTCATACCCAAATCATATCCGGTTACAATAACCTCTTCTCCTGCACAAAACGAAGCAACTTCCGAGCGAACCACCACACCGGCAGCATCAATACCCGGCGTATGCGGATACTTTTTGGTTACCCCCTTATTTCCTGTTGCAGACAAAGCATCCTTGTAATTCAGAGAAGAATAATATACCCTGATCAACACCTCTCCTGCCGGTAAATCATCAACATTCAGAGATTTAATAGCAGAAACAAACTTATCATCAATTTCTTCAACAACAAAAGCCTTGTATTGCATCTTACAATATATTTTAAATGAAAATAAAAAGCGCTGAAACAAATTCAACGCTTAAATCTTTATGTAGTAGTTTCAGATTCTTTCATGGAGCAATTCCCATTGAAAACGGCGTTCGGTTCGACCACCAGTATCTTTGTTTTAACATCACCGGTAACAGTCGCCGTTGACCTTAAAGTCAGGGTGTCAGTTGCGATGATATTTCCCTGAACATTGCCAATGATTTCCGCATTCAGGCAGGTTATTTTTCCTTTCAGGACTCCGGTCTGACCAATGACCACTTTACCTTTACAATTCATATCTCCTTTCACTTCTCCATCTATTCTGAAATCGTTTTCTGAAGAGATATTACCGGTAATCACACTCCCGTATGTCAGTGCATTATAAGCCGAACCGGAATTATTGGATGTTTCTTTTGCCATAAAATGTTCTGTGTATAATAGGAAAAAATAATGCCTTCAAAATTACTATTTTCTTTTGAAATAGAAAAATAAT
>JARKQF010000206.1 GCA_029973975.1 Paludibacter sp. | reverse complement strand
TACTCCGGACCCGGTTACAACCGATTTAAATACGCTCATGAGTGAATCGGCTCTGAATGAGTCTTGGGGCTGCAAGTGATCCAGATCTGCAAGGTCGCCGCCAAAAATCACAAAATCTATGTTTTGCGATTTTGCATGTTCCAACGCCTGTTTTAGTCCGGCAGCGCTGACATCGATATTATTGCTGTTCATATGCACATCCGTCAGAAATGCAAAACTGAACGCTACTTCTTTTTCCAAGTTGCTGTTTTCCCCTGAATTTCCTGTACAGGAAAGAAATAAAGCTATTAACGAAACGGCAATAATTAATTTCTTCATACGGTTTTCATGTTCGTTTCATACTGATTTGTTTCAATATCGCAAAGTTAGTTCAAATAAATATTATTTATACCAAAAGGACAATCTATATGCATCAATATTTCAAGAATCCTACAAAGGAAAAACAATGAACTATTTCGTTAAGCGAATACAGAGGCAAAACTTGTTTTGACTATGTTGAGCGTAGAATTGAAAATCGAGGAGCGAAGGCGACTCAATTAACAGCCGAGGAGCGAAGGCAACTCAATTAACAATCGAGGAGCGAAGGCGACTCAAAACGACTAATTCTAATAAACTATTTTATCTGTCAATATAAAAAAAGTACTTTTGTGAAAATAACACTGAGCGATGAATGGTATCCAGTGGAATCAGCTATATCAGGAATATAATCATCGTGAGAACCGGAACATCCGGCCTCGGGCAACGCCATTATAGGAGCTCCGGCTATTATATCGGAATAAAACAGGCATATTAATAATATTAAGTGAAAGAACTATTATAATTGAAGAATAATGAATATTCATTTTATACAGCACGAAGTTTTTGAAGCTCCGGGAGCCTATCTTGAATGGGCAAAACAAAAAAATCATACGATTACTTTTTCAAAAGTATATAAAAACCAACCTTTGCCTGAAACGACGGACAATATAGATTTACTGATCGTAATGGGCGGGCCTCAAAGTCCCGATACTACAAAAGAAGAATGTCCTTATTTCGACGCACAGGCTGAAAAGGCTTTGATAAAAAAAGCTGTCAATGCCGGCAAAGCAGTGATAGGGGTGTGCCTTGGTTCGCAGCTCATTGGTGATGCATTGGGTGCAGCCGTTCAACATAGCCCTGAAAAGGAAATCGGCATATTTCCCATACGACTTACAGAGGACGGATTAAAAGACAAAAAAATAAACCATTTCGGTCTAACTTTACCTGTGGGACATTGGCACAACGATATGCCCGGGCTTACACCTCAAAGTAAAGTATTGGCAACAAGCATGGGCTGTCCAAGACAGATCGTAGCATACAGCAATTTGGTGTATGGTTTTCAATGCCATATGGAATTCACACCCGAAGTTGTTGAATTACTTATTGCAGAAGAAGTTGAATTTTTAACAAACAATACAACTTACAAATACGTACAAAAGCCCAATGAAATACGAAGCTATAACTACACTGAAATGAATGACAAATTGTTTGGATTCCTTGACAAACTAGCATCTGAATTGAGAAATCATATAGAATATCTTTAAATATCTGGTATATGTCATTTTTCGATAGATTAATAATACTTATATTTGCACCCCAATTAGAATAATATCATATGCGAATTTTTCGAGTAATAGTATCCCATCTTCTTTCATTTAGTTATACATCGGATTTACAGCAATTGTCCCTTAATAGATTTTTATTAAATGTTTTCGTTATTCTGATACTACTCTTCTTTCCGGCAGTCACAAATATCTCTGCACAAAGCAACGGAGCTTCATCAACCTATCAGATAAAAGGCCGGATTATCAGTAAGACGGACAATACGCCCGTAGAATTTGCCAGTCTTGTTTTATATAATGCAAATGACAGTATACCTGTCGATTATACAGCTACCGATATCTCAGGAAATTTTAGCCTTATCCCCAAGAACAAAGGAGGGTACTTCATCGCCGTCAGCTTTATAGGATATGAACCACTCAAAACCAACACATTTGAAATTTCAACTGAAAAAAGAAAAATTATATTACCCGATATCCTATTAGAAGAGAGCGAGCAACTCTTATCTGAAGTTGTGGTAACAGGACGCAAGCGACAAGTTGTATATAAGTTGGACAAACAAGTGATAGAAGCAGCAGAATTTCTCTCAGCGGCAGGGGGTACTGCAGCAGACATTCTGATGCAGACTCCCTCAATTCGCGTAGATGCGGAAGGTGAAATAACCTTCCGGGGCAGTTCCGGGTTTAAAGTATATATCGACGGAAAGCCGGGTTCTTTGAACGGTGCCGCCGCCTTGGAACAAATCTCTGCCGGGCAGATCGATAATATTGAGGTATTGACTACCCCTTCTGCCAGAAACGATGCGGACGGTGCTGTCGGTATTATCAATATCAACACAAAGAAAAGTGATATGGAGGGATGGAGCGGAATGGTCAACCTGATGGGAAGTTCCGTTTGGTCGAGAAATATCGATTTTCTGGTGGCACTCCGCAAAAAAGATTTCCGGTGGCAATTA
>JARKQF010000171.1 GCA_029973975.1 Paludibacter sp. | reverse complement strand
ATTAATCAATATTGTGGATCAGAATGAAGGGCTTACGGTTATTCCGGAGATGGCACTTGCCAATATGAGTGAGAGGCAGAAAAAGAATGTACGTCCTTTCAAAAATTCCACTCCGGTACGTGAGATCAGCCTGATCACCCGTCAGGAGTTCCTGCGCGAACGAATGATCGGTATTATCACCGACGAAGTGAAATCGGCAGTACCCAAATCGTTCCAGGATATGGCAATGAAAAAGTACGTCGTGCCGTTGTAATCCGATGAAGGATTGAAAAGACTTTTGGAGCATAATTTGATGGATTAAACAGAGTATCCAGTGCCAAATTTCTCCGCAAGCCATAATCCAAAAACCGGTCATAGACTATATAAACATCATTCTCTCGGGTTATAAACTCTTTTTCTAATAACTGACGTAGGATCGGCTGCACTGTACTGGAGGGCTTCAGGGTGTGTTTACGGACAAAAAATGAGGATGTCACTTCTTTTGCCTTTCCTTCTTTGGCGATAGCATAAATAACTTCTTTTTGTCTTTCGGGTAATAGGGAGAGAGTCTCTTCAAACATGGGATTAAACGAATTTACCGTGCTTCGAACATATTGTTCAATCATTTGCATTGTACATTCTTTACCTTATATTGCCTCTATGTTTTTTCCGGATACTTTGTTATTTGTTGGAATTCAGATTTGAATAATCAAGATTTGAATAATTTCTAAGTGGCTTACATGTGAATATGTGGAAAGGCTGAAAATTCAATGATAGTTGGTGCAACATTTTTTATTTTTCTACGCTATCTAAATAGATGCATTAAAAGTTTAATCATTGATTGACAGTTGAATATTTCTTGTCTTTACGGCGAAATTAATTGAAAACAATGAAAAAATGTAGTACTATTATAATGTCTACTGGTTATAAGAAAACAAAAAAGAAATGTTCTTCCCGGACGGAAAAATTTGTCAGATTAGTCTAATTTAGTACTTTTGTAATTCATGAGTGGTGAAGCAAGATGAAATTGACATTCAGAAATAGCATATCCAAACAGATCGCCCGGTTGTTAATTGTGGTGCTCGGTCTGTTTATCCTGAATAATGCTGTTTTTTTGCATGCCCACCGGTTGCCCGACGGACAAGTCATCTTACATGCTCACCCGTATAAAAAGAGCCAGGATCCTGCCCCTATTAAAACACACCATCATACGGCAGCGGAAC
>JARKQF010000118.1 GCA_029973975.1 Paludibacter sp. | reverse complement strand
TATCGGAGCAACCGTACTTGATCCGCAAACGAAGATTGGTACCATTACAGACTTCAACGGGAACTTTTCGCTGGACGTGTCGGATAATTCTGTTCTCCAGATTTCTTATATCGGTTATACCCCTGCTGAAATCAGGGTTGGAACCAATCAGACCTTAAACGTCAGGTTAGAAGAAGACATCAAAACACTGGATGAGGTTGTGGTAGTGGGATATGGGACTCAATTGAAAAGCAATGTAAGTGCATCGATCGGGAATTACAAGCCATCGGAAATGACTTCACGTCAGGCCCTGGGTGTTGAAGGATTATTGCAGGGACGGGTCCCCGGCGTTGTAATTTCTTCTTCCTCCGGTATTCCGGGAAGCAAGAACAGGGTAAGCATACGTGGTGCAGGTTCTTTATCTGCGAGCAACGAACCTTTGTATGTAATTGATGGAGTTCCGATTAACTCAACTTCCGGTGCTGATTTAGGAAACTACGGCCAATCAATGAATGCGCTCGACAACCTGAATCCTGACGACATAGAGTCTATCGATGTATTAAAGGATGCATCTTCTGCTGCAATTTATGGCTCACGGGCAACCAACGGGGTAATTATCATTACAACCAAAAGCGGGAGCAAAGGAAAACCGAAAGTAGCTGTTAATGTAACGAGTGGTATCCAATGGCTTCCGCGCACTGATAAATTAACGATAGCCAACTCAGAAACCTATCTGGAAGTGATGAACGAAGCTATCGACAATTGGAACATACAACAGGGCACTAATGAAATACCACGTATCGACCACCCATACCCCGGTAAAGAAGACACAAACTGGCTAGAGCTAATACTCAGAAACGCTCAGGTACACAACATAAATCTATCGGTCTCCGGTGGCAATGAACAATCAAATTATTACGTTTCCGGAAACATCAGACATCACGAAGGGGTTTTCAAAGGAAATGCGATTGACAAGTACAATTTTAAAGTCAATCAAAACAACATTATCAACAAAAGACTTTCCACTGGTGCTAACTTCACATTAAGTTACAGCAACAACAATCGAGTACCGACAGGTTACAATATAGGATCTAATCTACTGCCGAGAGCACTGGAGCAACGAACATGGGATTCACCTGTTAAACCGGACGGAACCTGGTACAGAGGCGGTGTTGAACTTTTAAATCACAATCCGGTACAGATTCTGGAGGAAGAAGACGTTTATGTTAAAAACTTCAGAGCCATCGGCTCATTATTTGGGAAGCTCAATATTACTGATCATTTTAATTATAAAGTAACTTTTGGCGGAGATGTAGGTTACACTGAAGAACATGTTTATTATACATCTCAGCATCCATACGGAAACAGCGTGGGACGTTTGGTTGATGGCCGGCGCTTGCTGACCTCATATCTGATTGAAAACTTGTTTACATACGACAGAACGTTTAAGAAGCTATATGTAAATGCAATTGCGGGACATTCTTTCCAGTTTGATTCCAGCTCAAGCGCATCTCAAACCGGTATCGGTTTCCCATCCAGATCATTCGATGTCAACTCTGTTGCTGCAGAAGTTCAGGATGTGTCAACCGGAATTTCAGAATATGCTTTGCAATCTTATTTCACAAGATTTCAACTGAATTATGACCGTCGCTATTTATTATCCATGTCAATCCGTGCTGATGGTTCTTCCCGATTTGCTCCCGAAAACAGGTATGGTTATTTTCCCTCTGTATCTGCCGGATGGATGGTTTCTGAAGAAGATTTCTGGCCGGTAAAACGCTCATCTGCAAAAATTCGTGCCAGCTTCGGATCAACCGGTAACCAGGCAGGAATTGCGACATACGCTTATCAGGCGTTGGCTGGAGGCGGTTTTAACTACAACAACCAGAATGGTCTTGGTATTTCAAGTGCAGGGAACAGAAATCTGCAATGGGAAAAAGCAGATCAATCAGATGTCGGTATTGATCTTTCGTTTCTGAACGGAGCCATTACATTTACTGCTGATGCCTTTATAAAGGACACGAAAAACCTGTTGTACAGTCGTCCGACTGCTGCTACCACAGGTTTCACTACCTATATGAGTAATATCGGATCCATGCAAAACAAAGGGATGGAATTTACTGCAGGTTACAACCTGGATAAAAGAGGCTTCAGTTACCATACAGACTTCAACATTTCATTCGTAAAGAACAAGCTGACTTCTCTCCTTGGTGATGATGTAATTATCAGACCGGACGCTACCCATATCCTGAAAGTAGGAGAAGAAGTTGGTAGTTTCTATATGATTAAACAAATCGGCATCTATCAGAGTAATGATGAAATACCTGCTAAGATTTATGCACAGGGCGTACGCGCGGGGGATGTGATGTACGAAGATGTGAACGGAGACGGAGACATAGACAAAGAAAATGATTCCCAGATCGTTGGCTCTGCTAATCCTAAGTTCACCGCAGGATGGAATCATTCATTTAAATATAAAAACTTTGATTTCAGCTTTTTTCTGAACAGTTCTTACGGAAATAAAGTGTATCAATTGTGGACAGGCGGATATCGTATGGGAAACGGAACATGGCCGATGCTTCAGTCTGAAGCGGACAAGCGATGGACTGGTCCCGGGACAAGCAATACCGTACCGCGTGCAGTGTACGGGGTTTCGTGGAATTCTACAAAATTCCAGACAACAAGATTTCTGCATGACGGTTCTTACATTCGCTTAAGAAATGCCACTTTGGGATATACTTTACCAAAAAGCATCGTAAAAAGGATGAATATTGAAAGCTGTCGTTTCTATGTACAAGGCGACAACCTCTTTCTGATAACAAAATATCCGTTACTGGATCCTGAAGTGAGTGTAAGCCTTTCTCCATCTCAAATGGGTTATGACTTCCTGCTACCTTCACAACCTGTAGCCATTAATTTAGGTGTTAATATTAAACTTTGATTACTGATATGTTAAGAAGAAATTTTTTTATAACAGTTATTACTGTAAGTCTCCTATTACTTCATACAAGTTGTGATAGCATGTTGGATCTTTTTCCGCACAGTAGCGTTGCTACAGATAATCTTACAGAAGAAGACGCAGATTTACTGCTGACAGGACTTTATTACTATACACAAAATAAACCCACTGTAAACGGGTATATCACCCAGGATATATTAGGTGGAAATTTTATCCGTGGCGGTGCATCGGGATACGCAACTTATCAGATTCTGCTAAACGATCTGATAACTCCAGAAAGTGGTTTTGTAAGTGACCCCTGGAACGGCTATTACACCAATCTGTATCAGATCAACGAATTTATTACATCCGTTGAGAAAATGACAGATTCGGACAAAAAGAACAGTTTATTGGGAGTAGCGCATTTCTTCAGAGGATTGGTTTACTATAATCTGGTTACCAGATGGGGTGCCGTACCTTTAATTAAAGTCCCAACAACAGAAGATGTTGCAGCTTCTCCAGAAACTGAAATATGGGAATTTGTTGAAGAGGAATTTGGCAAAGCAATTCAATTCTGTCCGCAGTTCTCATCAAATGAGTATGTATCCAAAGAAGCTGCCAAAGCTTTGATGGCTCGGGTAAAACTTGCTACCGGAAAGAAAACCGAAGCTGCCACATTAGCCGAAGAAGTTATAAACAGTGGATTTTTCGGACTTGACCAGTTTGAGAAAATTTTCAGAAGAACAGCAAACAACGAGATCATATTTGCTTTTACGAACTTACCGGAGGAATCAAGTATCAGAACAAGCACTTTTTTCTACACGAGGGATTCTTCCGTAGGAGGAAGTTATACCTATGCTCCCACTAATGATGTGATGAATATGTTTGACCCGAACGACAAACGCAAAGATATTTCAGTTGCTGTCCAGGCAACGAACAATGTGCTGAACAAATATCCAAGCGGTGAAACAAGTACGGATCCCATCATCATCACGCGCCTTGCTGAAATGTATCTGATCAGTGCAGAAGCGAAGGGATTGAGTAATGGTCTTGGCAGGTTAAATGAACTGCGTGCTTTCAGAGGATTGGCTCCTGTAAATCCGACCAATGAAACTGAATTCATTGATGCGATATTACAGGAACGTCATTTAGAATTTCTGGGAGAGGGTTTCAGGTGGTTTGACCTTGTGCGCACAGGTCGTTTGGAAACAAAGCTTAATCTGGACAGTAAATTCAACAAACTTCCCGTTCCTTCCAGAGAAATGGAGTTGAACAAACTGCTCGAACAAAATTCATACTGGAAATCAGCAGAATAAAATTAAGCTTAAGCATTTCATTAACATATTAAATCATGAAAAAAATGAAAAAAACAATTCAATATTTTATCCCTGCTATTTTTATCATCCTGATTTCTTTACTGAATCACGGATGTGAAAACACTGAGGATAATATCAAACCGGTTTATCAACCACGCACTACATTGGGTAAAACATTACTCGAGCATTCGGATGCTGTTGCACGGGTTTTCTCCGACACCTCATTTACCATTGCTCCAGGGGTTGAAGAAACAGACATTCATTTTCTGAAAATGAACGGATTAACAACTCATGCTTATATTATAAAGATTGACATGAAAACCTCCGGATTAAAAGTGAAAGTCGCCATGCCGTATGATCAGAATACGTCTAAAAACTTTGTAAAACAAACACTGACTGAAATGGCAGTTTACGCCGACCGGCCACATCACCGGGTGGTAGCTATGATCAACGCTGACTTCTGGGATGTAGGCAATATGGACTTGAGAGGACCACTGCATAGAAATGGAGTAATTTTAAAGAATTACTTTATCTATAAAGCTTCTTTGCCTCAACAAGCTTTAAGTTTTGCCGCCATCACAAATGACAATAAACCCCTGATTGCCGATAGTATCGCATATAATGGCATGAAAAACAACCTGAAAGAAGTTACAGGGGGTGGTGCCATCGTGTTACGCGAGGGACAGGTTGCAAGCCTACCCGCAACATGGACACAAGTTGACCCTCGCACGGTATGGGGCTATACGAATGACGATGTATTGTATTTTTATGTCGTTGATGGCCGGAGTGCATTATACTCTAATGGCATGACTTACAAAGAACTCGGCAGTATCATGAAGGCATTGGGATGCTCCTACGCAGTCAATTTTGATGGTGGGGGATCTACCCAGATGATGATCAGACATCCGGAAGCAAATGTTTTCCAGATCAGAAACCGGCCATCGGATGGAAATCAGCGTGCAGTAATCAATGGCTGGATGGTAGTTGTTGATGAACCTTAAGATAATTTTATAACAATAAAAAATTAAGAAATGAAAAAACTATTATATTTATTAACTGGTATTGTATTTATAATTAATACATCCTGTACAGATGAACAGGTTGAACAGCCGAAGAAGAAAGACCCTGTAGTTGTCTCCATTAATCCATCATACGGTTCTGCGAAAGATATTGTTACTATACTTGGACGAAACTTCAGTGCGATAAAATCAGATAATATAGTAAAATTTAATGGCATCGAAGCTATTATTCTTGAAGCAGACCCCGGCAAACTCCAGATTGTATTACCCAATATCTCAGAAGGTAAATTTAATGTCGAAGTTACAATTAAAGATACAACTGTTATAGGTCCGGAATTTACATTTCAAAAATCTGTCGATAACGGTTGGATTGTTCAAACCATCGTCGGTCAGAACGGAGTTGCCGCCATGAAAGACGGAATTGGGACAGAAGCGACCTGTAAATTACCAACGAGTTTAAGTTTTGCTCCGGATGGAAGTATCTGGTTTACCGATCGCGGCAATTTTGCAATCCGCAGCATATCAACAGACATGCAGGTTACGACCATTGCGGGAGAACCTTCAACGACACTCTTTAGTCACCCCTGGCAAGGTAATTTTGATTCGAAAGGAAACTATTATGTTGCTGACAAAGCTAATCACCGTATACAGAAGATCGACGGCGTAACGCATGAAGTCACAACCTTTGCTACCGGTTTCGACGACCCGATGTCTCTTGTATTTGACGCAAACGACAACATGTATGTTGCCGACAGAGACAACAAAGCCATCAAAAAAATAACACCTGAAGGACAAACAACCACCTATCCGATTGGCATGACGCCCAATTGTCTCATTCTTACTCCGGGCGGCGACATTGTTATCGGAGGCAGCAGTAATTACACACTGCTCAGGCTCTCTCTTTCAACCGGACAGGTTACAACCATTGCCGGCGATGGAGTGAAAGGAACAACTTATAATGATGGTGAGGCTGGAAATCCGCTTTCAGCCAATATCGGACAGATCTTCGGATTAGGTTGTGACGCAAACGGAGTAATCTATATTGCTGATGCTTTGTACCATGTGATTCGCAAATTCACGCCTGATTCAACCGGAGACTATTCAAAAGGCACCATTACGACTATCGCCGGTACCGGCACAAAAGGAACCAAGGACGGAAAAGCACTTTCTGCTATGTTTAACACGCCATATGCAGTTCTAGCTTCAGCTGATGGTAAGACATTGTACATTGCCGACACAGTTACATTTCTTATCAGAAGAATGAGTTTCAGATAAAAAATTATAAGTGTGAAATATAAAAATCGATTATTAATTTCAAACCAAAAAATCATGATGAAAAAACGTACATTTTGGTCAGGTGTAATTGCAATGACATTTTGCACCGTATTAACCGTTTCCGCAACAACGACCTACACAGTTACCACATTTGCTGGAACACCTAATGTTGCTGGTTTTGCTGATGGGACAGGGCTAACTGCAACTTTCAGGTATCCAAATAGTTTAAGCCGAAAAGCTGATGGCAGCATTTGGATAGCTGACAGGGGAAACAATGCTATTAGAAGTATGACTGCAGAAGGTGTTGTGACAACCATTTCGACGCCGAATGGTTCATTTAATGCCCCTTGGCAAGGTAATTTTGATTCGCAGGGCAACTATTTTGTCGCAGACAAGGCCAATCACAGGATCCAGAAAGTAACACCTGATGGCACCGTAACTACATTTGCTACAGGATTCAGTAACCCGATGTCCCTGATTTTTGACAATGAGGACAATATGTACGTATCAGACAGAGACAACAAAGCCATCAAGAAAATCACACCAGCCGGTGTTATTTCCACCTATGCATCTTTGGGTACTTTTTTACCAAATTGTGCTGTGTTTGATAAAAATGGCAATCTGTTGGTTGGAAGTGGCAATACCTACACAATTGTCAGTGTGGCTCCTGACGGAACTGTGACAACAGTAGCTGGTGACGGAACCAAAGGTACAGCTTCGCTTGACGGAACTCCCGGACAGCCACTAACAGCTGAAATCGGTCAGTATTTTGGCTTTGACATAGACAGTAACGGTGTTTTATATATGGCTGATTATTTGTTTCATACAATCAGAACGTTAACACCTGATGAAAATGGAGATTATTCAAAAGGAACTGTGAAAACAATTGCCGGTACTGGACAAAAAGGATTTGCCGATGGCAATGGTTCAACAGCTACATTCACAAACCCGTTGGCAATCTTAGTGAATCCCGATAATAGTTCTTTCTTTGTTGCCGAATCATCTAACATTATACGTAAAATTACAATTGATACCGAAACCAGCATCAACGAAATCAACAATCAAACAATAAGTATATATCCGAATCCGGCCAGTGAATACATTACAGTTAATCGCGAGGGCATCAGTCAAATTGAAATTTTCTCCATCACAGGCGCAAGTATCTTAAGATCAACAAGCGATCGCATTTCCTTGGAAAATATACCGGCAGGCATATACGTTGTAAAAGTTAACAATCATGCAACAGAACGTTTAATCGTTCGCAAATAATGTGAACAACAGGTATTAGTTAAGTAGTCCAAGATATTGAATGTAAATATGGTTTTCTGAGTAATAAAAGCTATTTTTGCATTCAATATCTTATTTTTAATCCATCGAAAAACTTATTCTTTATGAACGTATTTAAACTGACAGCAGTCTTGCTGTTAACCCTCTTTCTGAGTTGTTTCTCTTTTGAAAGTAAAGCCCAAAC
>JARKQF010000114.1 GCA_029973975.1 Paludibacter sp. | reverse complement strand
TGTTATGAAGTCTATACGGCGTCGCTGCCGGCTGCGGAAGAAATCCCTCCCAAATGGGCGAGTTCGAGCGAAGCAGAGGGCATGTACAGCCAGATCAAAACAGTGCTGAGCGATATCGGCTTCTTAAATCCGGAAAATCCCGACTACTGGATGATGCATCTGCGCCGCTTTTTCGCCCGTTCGGGATTGCTCGCCAGGGAAGTAAAGATAATCCGCGGCATCTGCCGGCAGCTGGAATGGTCGTTTCACCATAAAAAACCTTGACTTTACAGGACAATTCTCATAGGGATGGCGTAATCAATATCTCGGACAGGTATGAAAATCAGTGGAGGTTGTTAAAATGAGGCAGGTATTTTCTTTTACCGGGGCGAAAAAAATTGTTTTCGGCAATCGGTCGTCCCGCGCATTAGTCAGCCATATTCAAGATTTAAACGCAAAAAATCCTTTAGTGGTGATGGATAAAAATCTGGCGAAAGCCGGCTTTCAGGAAGCGGTGGCCAACCTTCTTATTCCGGAAGGCATGAAATATACTCTTTATGACAAAGTGGAGCCGGAGCCCAGAATTGAACTGGCTGATGAAGGCGCAGCTCTGGCCATCAAAAATAAATGTGACATTGTCGTCGGCATCGGCGGCGGCAGCGCGATGGACGTAGCCAAGGCGATAGCAGTGCTGGCCACCAATAAAGGCAGTGCGGTGGATTATCTGGGGTTGAACAAAGTTACCAAGCCCGGCCTGCCGAAAATTATGATTCCCACCACCGCCGGCACCGGCAGCGAAGTAACCTTTACCGCTGTCTTTATTCGGAAGAATCTGAAAAAGAAGGAAGGAATGAACAGCCCCTATCTTTACCCGGAACTGGCGCTCCTCGATCCGGAGCTGACCCTCAGCCTTCCTCCCCGCCCCACGGCCGAAACAGGCATTGACGCTTTGTGCCATGCCATTGAATCTTATACTTCCGTGATTGCCTCACCCATGAGCGAGCTCTTTTCCCTGCAGGCGATAGCGTTGATCGCCGAGAATTTACGCACCTGTGTCCACGACGGCAAAAACTTGCAGGCGCGGGAAAATATGCTGCTGGCGAGCCTCTACGCCGGTTTGGGACTGGCCAATGCCGGGGTAACGGCGGTACATTCCCTTTCCTATCCGCTGGGCGGCAAATATGGAATCGGGCACGGCATGGCCAACACCCTGATGCTTCCGGCGACCATGGCGTTTAATCTGCCCGCCGCCCTCGATAAATTTGCCGATGTCGCGGAAGCAATGGGCGAAGTGACCGATGATTTGCCGGTGCGCGAAGCCGCCTACCTGGCCCTGGAGGCCGTGGAATCGTTGATTGAAGATTGCGGAATCAGCTCATCGCTGGCGGAATTCGGCATCAAGGAAAAAGATTTTCCGGCTCTGGCTGATGTTGCCCTGACGGTGGCCCGGCCGCTGGAAAATAATCCCCGTAAAATTACCAAAGAGGATGCCATCGAGATATACAGCGACGCTTTTTAATAATAAAGCACAATCTAATTTGTCGTAACCAAAAACAGATCTAAATTAAGAGCCGCATTTGAGTTCATCAAGTGCGGCTTTTTTGTCGGAGCGCTGTAATATTGGGATGGAAGCACGAGCCTATTCCTTGTAATTCTATAATTATGAGGAACCACCCTCTTTATTATTGCAATAGTTGATAAAATCCTTGCCGCTAAAGAACAACAGAAAGGTACAACATCTTTATCTTTTGTTCGTAAAGTATTACTTGCGTGTTTAATTAGAATACAATAGAATACAATAAGGAGGTGAGAATTATATGTCCAAAACAGTTACTTTGCGTCTTAATGACAAAAATTATAACCTTTTTAAACTTTATGCAGAAAGAGATCATAGAACTTTGTCCAATTTCATCGAAACATCGGCGCTGCGTTTTATTGAAAACGAATTGTATTGCGATGATATAGAAATGGAAGAAATAAAAAATGACGGTAAATTAAACGAAAGCCTGAAAAAAGGTCACGAAGATTTTCTGGCTCGACGAGGCTCCTTCGTTGAATAAATACAAAGTGTTTGAAACCGATAACTTTAAAAAACAGATCGCTGGTCTTGATAAGCATCAAGCTGAACAATTGTACCCCAAAATAAAAAGTATTATTTATCCACAACTGCGCCGGGAACCCCATTATGGTCCGAATATTAAAAAGTTAAAAGGTTACAACCCGGAGACATGGCGCTATCGAATTGGAAGTTACCGGATCTTTTTTGAAATTGATCATACGGAAAATGTTGTTGCCATTATTGCATTTAAGTCAAGGAAAGATACGTATTAAGATTGATGGAGAAAATTATTCAGCGTACCCTTATCTTAAATTATTGTCTAACAGAAGAAGTAAAAATTGCAGCGGAGAACCCTTGACTCTTCTTTTAAATTGGTCTAAATATTGACCAGTTTAAAATTCAAAATAAAGGTCTGTAATATGAAAACAATTTCCATAAAAAACGATATAGTCCCTATGGCTGAATTTAAAGCCGGTATCGCAAAGTGGTTTAAAAGTATTCAAAACACGGGTCATCCCCTAATTATCACCCAGAATGGTAAACCGACGGGCGTGCTTTTGACACCGGCCGACTACGATGATCTGGTTTATAATAAAACATTTCTGGATTCCGTCGGCCGGGGCGTAGCGGATGCGAATAATGGAAAAACATTCAGCACAAAACAGATTAAAAGAGATGTAGTTTGCATTATCCCTTCGCGTTATGAATCCAGCCGTTTTCCAGGGAAGCCGCTGGCCGATCTTTGCGGCAAACCAATGATTCAGCATGTTTACGAGCGGGTTGCCCGGGCCAAAGCCATTCCTTACGTTGCCGTGGCCACGGATGATGAGCGTATTTTCAACGCGGTGAAGAAGTTCGGCGGCAATGCCGTGATGACGGCGGCCACACACCGCTCCGGCACGGACAGGATTGCGGAGGCCGTGGCGTCTTTGAAGCTTGCACCGGAGGCGATTGTCGTCAATATTCAGGGCGACCAGCCGATTTTCGAGCCGGTGCAGGTAGACGAGGTGATCGCGCCGCTGCAGGCCGACCCCGCCATCAACATGTCCACCCTGATTTACAAGATCATCCGGGAGGAAGAAATCACCCATCCCCACGCGGTGAAGGTTGTTCTCGACGCCCAGAATTTCGCCCTCTATTTTTCCCGGGCGACGATTCCTTATGTCCGCAGCAGCACGATGAAGGCCGATTACTACAAACACCACGGGATTTATGCCTATCGCCGTGATTTCCTGGATATCTTTACCAGGTTGCCGGAAGGAAAACTGGAAAAACTCGAAGCCCTGGAACAGCTGCGTGCCCTGGAATACGGCTATAAAATCAAAACAGTTATTACCCCCCATGATTCTGTGGAAGTCGATAACGAAGAGGAATTGGAGCGGGTGCGGCAGATTCTGGTGAGTTCTGTCAAGAATGAGGAAACTATGGTGTAATTGGAATCGTTACATGTCGGTTATTCTGTGTAAAATGAACAAACTTTAGCAGAACAAGGGGTTGCAACCCCTTGTTCTTTGCGAGGGCGACTTTTTTGCTTAATGCCCGGCATAGTCTTAAGCCACAATCAGGAGTTCGTCGAGAACGCACAAAAAAAGCAGAGTCTTTCTGACCCTGCTTTTCCGAAATAAATTGATAATGTGCTTCGTTACTTCTTCAACTTTCTTCCAACTCCCGCCAGACCAACCAGACCAAAGCCAAGAAGCAGCACGGTGAATGGTTCGGGAACGGTAGTGCTTTCACCAATGTGACTAATCCTTTCCACATTAATATTATTTGGGAGGGGCACAGGAACAGTGGTATCTACGTACCAATCTTTCAAATCAATAACTAAATAATTCAAAGATGCATTATTCTGATACAGGAAATGGTCATACAGAATGGTTGTACCTCCTGTACCTATTTTGATGAAATAATAACTGGGAGAATCTTTGAGCTGCGCTGCCCATATGGTACCTTCGAGTTTGTACCAAGATAAATCAGTACCCGAATACTCCTGTGCAGTCACAAAACCTAAATCAGCCAGCCACTCATTTTCACCCTGTCCACTATTCTCTAGATTTGCCCAGTTAGTTAAGGTATCTACATTTCCCTCTGGGGTATATGCTCCAACAGGTGTTGTTGCTAAAACTAAAGCCAACATTAAAACTACTAACATTATCGTCTTTTTCATTTTTCACCACCTCTCATTCTTTAATAATTAAAGATGCAATATTCACACCAACAACAAAATAAATTGATAATATTAACTTATTTCCCTTGCCAGGCTTAAAGGGAAACTCGTGTTTGTAAATAATCCCGACAATAATGCTGGGGGTGCAATTGGTTAGTGTGTAAATACTTAATTTTTTAGATTATTGCAATTTTTTAAAAACGTAAAGAAATCCGACGTTCTTTTGCTATTAGATACTGAGATGCTATAATACCTATATCCATTGGTTTTCTTTGCATATTCTTTAGGTTTAAGAAACGGCCAATGAGCATCTTCACATCTTCTGTAATATTTGCACAGGCCGCCAGCGGTCCTGTGTACCCATGCCCCTGCATCCCTCTTTTTTCTGATTTGACTTCTTTTGTGATTTTAAGGCGGCCTTCTTTCCTTTAAGCTTTAAGTGCTTCCCGGGAGAACCGGAATTGGGAGCGAGATGATCTGCTAACGTGACGTCGTTTAAATATAGTCTATCAGGCACAACTTGTGCATGTTGTCATTTAAGTAAAAAAATTTTTCTTATTATGGGAATTTCATGAAGAAAGACAAGCTAATATGTTTTCGTACAAATAAGAAATTACACGAATCACTCGTTCAAATTTCAGATGCAGACCGGCGTTCTTTATCGTCAATGATTGAAATGATCCTGATCCAGTATCTCACTAATCAGAAAACATTTCCTGGTGTTGAAATGCGCAAGCATCCAAGAAAACCAGTATCTATTCCGACATTTATTAATCAACAGGGACTCGAAAAAATCGGAAAAGGGTCAATTATGGATATTTCTCTTGGAGGGGCCAGAATTTTAATTCCAAGAGATTGCGAAAAGGACGTCGCTATTCATTCCATGGGCGCAAAATTTGATATTGTTTTTGATTTATCCAACGAAAACAACCCGATAAAAATGACCTGTGAATCAAAAAGAGTTGTTGATGCTGAGGAGGGAATTATTGTCGGCGCCGCTTTTGTTGATGCTGAATTTAATAGTTATAAATCGCTCCAAACCCACCTCATGTGACGACCTCGTAAAAAACGGTCATGCATCATGATACACCACGAAGCATGAAAATAACTTAATATGACTCTATTTTAATAGTAAAGTCGGATGCTGCACCGCTGTATTTTATACCTCATCGCTTCAGATGACTGAAACGACATTAGTATTTTTCGGTAGACTTTTCTGGCTTCAGCTATTGTCGGTGTCGAAATTATTTACACAACCAATGTCAAATGTATTACGATGTAATATCAACATGTTTTCTCTTAAGCGATTAAAAATATCGCTCCTATAATTGATCCTTTAAACCTCTAATTGTAAAAATATTTTACAACCGCAATGTTTGAACAGTAATTTATAAACCTCCCAATGGTAAGTAAGAATAAAAATCATTATGGAATTAATATTATAATTAATATCTACCTCACCGATCATAGGCTAATTTATCATCGGCATGCATCGTGCATAACAATGTAATACAAATTTAAGCTTTGTATAATAATAAACATTTTAATTTAGGAGGTCTGAATATGAAAATATTAATCCACAACGAACGAGCGGATGTCCTGAGTTTTCTCCGTGAGCACATAATCAATCATGGCTACAGGGCAGGCATTGCCGAAAAAGCCTCCGAAATCATTGTTATGTTGTCGAGTGAGCAATACAACGTTGTATTAACCAACGGCGGAATGAAAGAGCTCAATTCCGATCAGTGCTCCTGGTTAAAAGCTTCTTCCACCTTTGTTATTGGTATTACGGATAAAAAGAAATTTGCTGAAAGTCCGACTTTCAACATAGATATGTATCTGCAAAGCCCCTTTGAATCTTCAATGCTTTGGCAGGCCCTTACATCGGCCGAAAAAAGGCTGCCGATTTAAGGAAGAACCGATTTAGGTTTAGCAGTCATCGACTGTAAATGTTTGTCCGATGCTGAGTTGGCAGTGACGGTGCGTGTCAAATTATCTTACACATTATTTTTTTAATCTTTTACTTCAGTATAAGAACGACTTTGTCGATAGTTGTAACATTTAATACTAATAGAAATAGTAATTGGAATGCTGTAAAATTATCCGACATTTTTTCCAAGAATGGATGCTTGCTGTTAATCCGACAATCGAAAAAGGAGATACAATAGATTAATGTGAAAGCCGGCAGCCATCGCAACGTGTGCGGGGAGAGTTTTGGTGGCGATGATTGCACTCCTTTAAATAAATTTGTTTTGACAGGATTCTATTTTTTTCCTATAGTTGCTGCGCAAGTTATTAATATATTCGAAGTAATTGCTCTGGACAGGTGAGGATAATCGTAGCTTTTATGAATAAAAAATCAAAGCACATACTGGTTGTCGACGATGAAGAAAGCATTCGGGAGCTTCTGGCGGAATATCTAAATAATTGCGGTTATGAGGTAACTTGCGCCGCCAGTGGTCAGGAGGCGTTAAGTTACTATAAATCGAACCGTTTTGATGTCATTGTTTCCGATTTAATGATGAGTCCCATTGACGGCATGGAGTTGCTTGGCGAAATAAAAAAATTCGATCCCGATGCTGTATTCATAATGATTACGGGGTTTCCTTCTATAGAATCAGCTCTTGAAGCTGTTAAAAAAGGGGCTAAAGACTTCATCTCCAAACCGTTTAATATCGATGAAATCAGACTGAAGATTGAAAGAGCTATTTTAGAAAGATCCCTCAAGGGTAAGTTGAAAAATGTTCAG
>JARKQF010000111.1 GCA_029973975.1 Paludibacter sp. | reverse complement strand
AGCTCCGCTGATGTCGGCCTGAATATCAAAACGGCTGGCAACCGGATTTTGGGCAATAATCCGGAGGTTACCAATGGGAACGTCCATCAGAATCAGGCTGTCAATACCGGCATCTGCAACAATGCCAAATCCTTCCTGCATCTTCAACAATACATTACCATTGAGTGTACCTCCAACAAATTTGTTTTCCTGATTGATTAATTCTGAAATTTCATCCAGACTAAAATGTTGCATGGTTATCCGGACATCATCCTTGTATCTCTCATTAACTGACGTAATTCCGAGTATTCCTTCTTCGTGTTGCATTTGCAAATCATGGATAATAAATCCTTTTTCACCCAATTGAATAGAATGCTCCGGATTGAATTTCCAGTGTTTTTGCATCAACAAGAAATGGTCGGGGTTGAAATGCAACCGGATATGATCTTTTTTAAATGCCAGATAAGTATCAATTTCCAATATGTCGCTTCTCAGTTTTACTTCGGTCTGACCGGTTAATTTATTAGCCTTTATTATAATAGAATCGAGGGAGTAAGTTTTGTCGTTTTGAATTATATTTAAATCTCTGATTTCCAACTGTCCGTTGATGTCTTTAAGTTCAAGACCGGCAATATCGGCCTGCATTCTCGTCTTCACCCTCAGGCTGTCATCCATCAACTTTAAGGCGTTGAAATCAATGTTCCCGAGATTCATGTCCAGTTGCAATCTCTCTTTTCCTTTGGTCAGGTTGGCCAGTGCTTTTAAATCCACATCCAGGTTTGCATCCTGCATGCGGATACCGACATCCAATACTTCCTTTATTAATGTTCCATTTAATGAAAGATTCTGATACTGATATTGATTCAGGGATAGTTGAGGTACATTTGCCTCAAAACTCATTGCCGTCGTTTTTGGCTCTGTTCCTTTGCCCTTTACCTGAGCAGTGAGACTAATTGGTCCGAATTGCTGTTCGTTTTTCAGTAATTTTCCAAGTTCAAATTGACTGATGCCAAAATCGGCTTCGAATCTTTCGTTGTTTTCAAGGATTGCCAGTAAACTTGCATCGCCAAAATCACTTTTTAAATTCACAGAGGCATCAAAAGCTTGTAAACCACCTTTGAAATTGATATTCAGATTGATGCGATCCGGCAGTTCAATCTTGTCAGTAAGAGCTGTCCCTGCTAAATATTTAATTTCTCTTTTGCTGAAACTTGCTTGCCGAATACGGGCGTCTACCCAAAGTTTAGATATTGAGTCGGTAAGACTTTCCGGTGACGGATAATTTACTAATATCCGGGCTTGTATGGATGACTGATTTGTCTGCAAAATGAAATTATCGAGCTTAATTGTCTGTTCATCCATTGAAAAGTTAGCATTCAGCTTGCGAATGGCTATTTGTTGCTTTTCATCGGCAGTTAATTGCTGAATCTCGACGGATGTTTTACCTGGTGCAAAAGATAAATTGCGTGCTTTCAAATCGATATTGGCAAGACTGATATCATCAGGGTTAAACTGATTTGAAGCTGTTTTGACTTCTCCCGACCGGTAATGCAGCTTATCAGCCTTCAATACGATGTTTTCAATATCCAGTGCCGTATTTTCCAATTGGATATTTGTTTTTTTCAGTTCAAATAACTGTATCTGCGTTGCAGCTTTCAGCTTATTCCATTGATCAGCATAGCGCAGGCGAATATTTTTTAACCTGAATTTTTCGGCATAAACATTCCAGACCCCGGCTGTTTTTGTCGTATCTGTTTCAACAGCAGTTGTATCACTCAAAGCATCGATTAAGAATTGATAATTAAACAGCGAATCAGTAGCCGAATTGTAAACATTCAAATATACATCCTGTAACAAAAAATCCCGGATGTGCAGCCGTTGATGGAACAAAGCTTTGTATCCGATGTGCAGACTGGTTTTTCCGGCATAAAGCAGTGTATCCTTTTTATTATCTTCCAAATAAACATCGTTCAAAACAACGGAGTATGGAAAGGCAATACTGATATAACCAATTTCCACCCGTGTATTGGTTTTATGACTTACATAAGTAGTGGCAGCATCAAGTACCTTGTTTTGGATGTATGGAAGCTGAATTAAACCGACAAGGAGTATTATAACAAACAGTAGTCCGGCCATCGTCCATAGGATGACTTTAATCGATTTTTTTATGAAAGATAAAAATCCGGACATGAGTTTATTTCCTTGTATATTAAGAGGGGAAACAAAGATGAGAAAATTATTTATAACTCGCAAGACAGATAAGTTGTTTCAACAAATGATTTTGCTTATTTTTGATGCTGTTTATAATAACCATATAAGTCATATAAGTCATATAAGTAAACATTAGCAGGGATGAAAAATATTTTATTAACAGGTGTGTGTTTGTTTTTATCCATATTTCAGCTGGTTGCAGATGATAGCACATATCGTTTGTTGGTTGGAACTTACACAAATACAAAGGTCAGTGAAGGTATTTACAGTTACGCAATTGATGTGGAAAAGGGTGTTTTCAGACCAATACAAGTTGCAAAAGAGCTTGTCAACCCCAGTTTTCTGGCACTTACAACAGATAAAAAGCATGTGTATGCCATCAGTGAATCCGGTACAGAAAGTAAAGCAGGAGCATTTGCTTTTGATGTGGAAAGCGGTTCTTTCAGGTTTTTGAATAGTTCACTGACCGGGGGAAAAGGTCCGTGCCATGTTGCTGTGACCGACAAACATGTTGTAACCGCCAATTATTCCGGAGGTAATCTTTCTGTATTCCGGAGAAATACAGATGGTTCTTTGTCTGATCTGATCCGGTTGCTCCAACATACAGGAAGCAGTATTCATCCCAAACGACAAACCAAACCTTATGCGCATCAGGTTGTTTTTACACCGGATCAAAAATTTCTGCTTTCCTGTGATTTGGGAACCGACCTGATAATGGTTTACAAATATGACAGGAAGTCTGAACATCAGCCGTTGGTTGTGTTCGACAGCGTGCAGGTGAAAGCGGGAAGCGGCCCAAGACATCTGACTATAAGCAAAAACGGGAAATATGTGTATCTGCTTCAGGAAATTGATGGAACAATCAGTGCAATGACCATGAAAAAAGGTAAGCTGAAAATAATTCAGGAAACATCTGTTGTAATAAAATCCGGTATTGAAACCGGCGCAGCTGATATCCATCTTTCACCCGACGGGAAGTTTCTGTATGCATCCAACCGGGGAACCGCAAATGACATAACCTGCTTTACCGTCGAAAAAAATGGAAGATTAAGTTTTGTTCAACAGGTATCTACCGGAGGGGTTGGACCACGTAATTTTGCTATTACGCCTGATGGCAACTACCTTTTTGTTGGGAATCAGCGAACAGATAATATTGTTGTTTTCAAACGGGATGTGAAAACCGGAAAATTGACTGATACTGGTAAAAGCTTTACTGTCGGAGCGCCCGTTTGTCTTTTGTTCTATTAAATTTTATTATTGTCCGATAATCATTCCTGCTAAGTTTAATATTTAGATCCCTCACTGCCGTTCGGGATGACAATCAGTATTTTAACTTTTAGGAGGGGATTGATTGGCGGCTTCGCCGCAAATCAACCCCCTCCATCCAAAACATAATGTAAATCACTGTCATTCTGAGCGTAGCGAAGAATCTAATAGATTTTATCGGACAGCAATAATTAAATTTATATGTTTTGAATGTAACAATTAATGCAATAGACCTAAAACTACCTGAGTGGATAGGTCAATTTCTATCAATAGGGTGAAATTTACGAATTGCTGAAAGTCAATCAAAGAATCAACTGGTAAGAATTAAAAAAAATTGTATCTTTGTTCGTCAATAATTATACATTAAAACTAAAATCAATATGAGATTAATTATTCAGCAGAATTACGACCTGATTTCTAAATGGACGGCCAGCTACATTGCAGACAAAATCAATGCTGCAAATGAAAATTCAGATAAACCTTTTGTGCTTGGATTACCTACAGGTTCAACCCCGCTTGGTACTTATAAGTATCTGATTGAATTGTACAAAAAAGGAAAGGTTTCTTTTAAAAATGTCGTGACGTTCAACATGGATGAATACGTGGGAATTCCTCAGGATCATGATCAAAGTTATTATACATTCATGTGGACTAATTTCTTTAGTCATATTGATATTCTTCCGGAACGGGTTAATATATTGAATGGTAATGCTGCTGACTTAATGGCTGAATGTGAATCGTATGAAGCCAGGATCAAATCTTATGGCGGAATTGACTTGTTTATGGGTGGTATTGGTCCAGACGGACACATTGCTTTCAACGAACCCGGATCTTCTTTAACTTCAAAAACAAGAATCAAGACCTTGACTCAGGATACCATCATTGCGAATTCCCGTTTCTTCGACAATGATGTAAATAAAGTGCCTAAAAACGCATTGACGGTGGGTGTGGGTACTGTTTGTGAAGCAAAAGAAGTCCTGATTATTGTTAATGGACACGGTAAGGCGCGTGCATTACGCCACGCCGTAGAAGAGCCTGTGAATCACATGTGGACCATCAGCGCCCTGCAATTGCATCCAAAAGCAATTATTGTTTGTGATGAAGCTGCTTGTGCAGAACTGAAAGTTGGTACGTACAATTATTTCAAGGATATTGAAAAAGAGGCTATTATCTAACTGTTTGTTTAATTTATAAAAAGTATTTAACTATGAAAACGAATGAAATCAAGTTGCTTTTCAAGCAATTTGAAGAAGCTGCATCTCTGGTTGAAAATGTTGAGTGCTGGAGTGCACGGGATATTCAACTGTTACTGGGTTACAGTAAATGGGAAAATTTCGAGAAAGTCGTTGAAAAAGCGAGAGTTGCATGTGAAAATGCAGGGGAAAAAGTCTCTGATCATTTTCCTGACGTCAGGAAAACGATACAGATGCCTAAAAGTGCTGAAAGAGAGGTAGTTGATATCCTTTTGACGCGCTATGCATGCTATTTAATTGCTCAAAATGGCGATAGTAGAAAACCTGAAATTGCTTTTGCTCAGAACTATTTCGCAGTACAAACAAGAAGAGCAGAGCTTGTTGAAAAACGAATGCTGGAATACGAAAGAGTGAAAGCCAGGGAAAAACTAAGCCAGACTGAAAAACAGCTATCTGCAATTTTGTACGAAAGAGGCGTTGACAGTAAAGGATTTGGTATTATTCGTTCAAAAGGAGATCAGGCGCTATTCAGGTTGTCAACAAGTCAATTAAAGACAAAATTGGGAATTCCTGACAAACGACCACTTGCTGATTTTTTGCCTACTATCAGTATTAAAGCAAAAGATTTAGCAGCTGAAATGACAGGTTTAAATGTACAAACGAAAAATATAAAAGGTCAGGATAGAGTTGAGAATGAGCATGTAGATAATAATTTAGCTGTACGTAAAATGCTTGTTAACAGAGGAATAGTGCCGGAGAACCTTCCTGCTGATGAGGATATCAAGAAAGTGCAACGAAAGTTGGAAAAAGAAGATAAGAAACTATTGAAAGACAAAAAAAATAAAACTTAATATCATCATGAAACGAACATTTAATTATCTCATCGCGTTGGTAATTACAGCCATAGCAATGGTATCTTGTCTGCCGGAAGATGATGTCTTTGATGAAACTTTGCTTTACGGCAGGTGGAAATCGGGAACAGAATATTATCGTTTCGACGAAGGAGGTACAGGTAAAAACTGGGATACTGTCGATAGTACAGAAGAAGATGAGGGTGGAAACTTTACCTGGACGTTGGTTAAATCAGATCTTACCATCATCAGAATTCAAACAATGGGCGGTGATGGAGTACCGCATGTTTATACCGTAATTGAACTGACGCCAACTACATTAAAACTGAATGATGGCTTTGATTCAAAAACTTACTCAAAAGTTAATTAAATTACAGTTTTAATTGACTTCTGTATTGTGGGTCCCATCTGACGAACTAAAATATAAACTGTAAACAGATGAAAAAAGTACTCAACATTTTTCTGATTAGTTTGCTGTCGCTACTGGCTGTGTGCCTGATTGCTATCGGCATTTTGTCATGGGTTGTTTTTACACCCGAAAAACTCACCCCGATTGTGCGTAATCAACTGGATAAGATGTTGATTTGCGAACATCAGACCGGTGATGTGGAATTGACTTTTTTCAGCACCTTCCCTGAATTCGGTTTGAAGATCAATGGATTTATGCTGAAGAACTCACTGCCTGGGGCGCCTTCCGACACCTTGATCAATAGTGACAAAGTGGTAGCTACCATTGATCTGAAAGCCTTGTGGAAAAACAGGGAGCTGATAGTGGATGAATTATTCATTGAAAAACCTTTCATTCTGGCATTTATCGATAGTACTGGCCGTGCTAACTACGACATCATGCGACCCGATGAAGAGCCTGATACCACTGCTTTTGAATTGCCATTTAAACGTTTGGCGCTCGATAAAATTCAACTGGATGGTGCCCGTATTGTTTACCATGATACGCCCATGGATATGATCCTGTCGCTTAACAATCTGGATGCAGGAATCAATATGAGCTGGAAAGGTGATTTGATTACCGGCAGGATGCAGGGTGATGCTGCTGATTTTTCTTTCTATTGGGATGAAACGGATTACATCAAACAAATTCCGCTTGAAGTTAACACGCCATTTTCTTTTGATTTGAAGGAAATGAAACTTCAATTAGATGCAGGTACGCTCGCATTGAATGATCTTGCATTTGATGTGAATGCGCTGGTTCAGAATAAACCGGAGGAAATCTTATTGGATATTGCTTTTAATTCGGCAGAATTGCCGGTTAAACCGGTTTTTGACTTATTGTATGTTCCTTTCGGAGAGTACCTGGAAGGAATGACTGTCGATGGTAAAACTTTCGTCAATGGTTCATTGAAAGGAATTGTTGCTGATTCCGTAATGCCTGTTTTTGATTTGAAAGCTGATTTCCGTCAACTTGAATTTGCTTACGAATCGTTGCCTTATGAACTTTACGATATGTCGGGTAAAGCCGATATTGCCATGGATTTGAACGACAATGAAAAATGGTATGTAAAAGTCTATGATTTTGAAGGGAAAACCGGTAAATCTTCTTTCTCCGGTGCAGCTTTAGTCGACCAGCTGATGGGAGATATGCGCTTCGATATCGATGCGAAAGCAAGATTAAATCTCGTTGATGCCAAACCCATGCTTCCGGATGATTTACCGGTCGATATCAGCGGGTTGGCCATTGGTAATGCAAAAATCAAATTTCTTTATTCCCAATTCATGGAGAATCAGTTTGATAAGATGCTGATTCAGGGTAAATTCAACGTGAAGGACTTGGTTGCTGATTACGACACCATATCTCTTCGCAGTAGGGTGGCAGAACTTGCTTTCCAGATGCCTAACATCAAAAATAAAGAAACTTCGTTTGTCGAACTGGACGTTGTTTCGAAGCAACTGGAAGTGGACATGGGTAAAAACACGAAAGCTGTTATCCGGAATCTGGGATTGGTAGCTTCCACTTCGAATATGATGAATGAAAAACTTCCTCTGACTGTAAATGGTAATTTCAGGGGAATGGATATGACGGCCGGCATGGATAATATGACTGCTTTTCTGGGTAACCCGAAAGGAAACTTCAACCTGATCATGGATATGCAGGATTCTACTGCCATTCCGGTTTTTAATTGTGACTTTGATATGTCCAAGCTTGCGGCATCCATGGATACAATTCAGGTTGATATAGCAAATCCAAG
>JARKQF010000074.1 GCA_029973975.1 Paludibacter sp. | reverse complement strand
GATTCATAATGATACTTTTTTAGATTAAGAGTATTTAAAAAATTAATTGACAGATTTACTTGTTGAATCTATTGACTCTAACCGTATTTGTTCGCCAATGAGTAATCAAGGAAAGGCGGACCATTGTTCTCTCTCAGGTTTTTCTATACTTTACAAAAGTAAAGTTTATCCCTGTAGCAGGGTTCTCAAAAAGTAAAATAAAACTCTCAAAAGGTAAAAAAGTAAAGTGATTTTGTAAATCCCAGTCGTGTTAATAAGTTACGAAATATGGAAAATTTCCGGTGGAAAGGTGAAAAATAACATGTTTTTGGGTTAATCATAGCCAATTCTTGTGACAATTAGCTTAATTAGAGCCCGAGCAAAAATTGTCTTGTATTCCTTTTTATAATTTTTTCAACTCCTGATTCAATTTGATATTTGTTTGTTTATAATTAGTTGTTTTTTGTTAACTTTGTGTCCTAAACTTTCATACGTTTAAATTCTATTTTTAGTTGTTGTATGGAATTTTCGATGAACAAACGATCAGCGGAAACTAAATGAAATATAATATAATCGCGTCAAGAATAAGCAGGGTGTTTTTATGAACAAAGATGAATTTATGAATAACGAGCCGGAGGATGTTCAGGGCGACTCATTGCAGCAGGATGATCAGTCGGCCGATGCAAGCCATTCTTCTTATAAAGTGCCTAAAATAGCTGACAAGCAAACAAAATACCACTTATCAGGCATGTATCAGAACTGGTTTCTGGATTACGCTTCCTATGTAATTCTGGAACGTGCTGTACCCGATATTTACGACGGACTGAAACCGGTTCAGCGTCGCATTCTCCATTCGATGAAACGGCTGGATGACGGTCGTTACAACAAAGTGGCTAATATCGTGGGACACACCATGCAGTTCCATCCACACGGCGATGCTTCGATCGGAGACGCGTTGGTGCAACTCGGACAAAAAGACTTGCTTATCGACTGCCAGGGTAACTGGGGGAATATCCTGACCGGTGATGGCGCTGCTGCTCCTCGTTATATCGAGGCGCGTCTTTCCAAATTCGCTCTGGATACAGTTTTCAATCCTAAAACAACAGAGTGGAAACTGTCGTATGACGGCAGAAATAAAGAGCCAATTTCCCTGCCGGTTAAATTTCCCTTGTTGCTGGCACAGGGTGTGGAAGGTATCGCGGTCGGACTGAACTCTAAAATTCTTCCGCATAACTTTAACGAGTTGCTGGATGCCTGTATTGCCCACCTGAAAGGAGAAGAGTTTGAGTTGTTTCCTGATTTTCAAACAGGAGGTTCTATCGATGTGAGCCGTTACAATGATGGAGAAAGGGGAGGAGCGGTAAAAGTACGTGCCAAAATCAGTAAAGTAGATAATAAAACGCTGGCCATCACTGAGATTCCATACGGATCAAATACGACTAAACTGATAGAATCCATCATCAAGGCTTCTGAAAAGGGAAAGATTAAAATACGGAAAGTAGATGATAATACTTCTGCCAACGTGGAAATTCTGGTGCATTTGCAGGCAGGAGCTTCTTCTGATAAAACGATTGATGCGCTGTATGCTTTTACCGATTGCGAAATCAGTATCTCGCCCAACTGTTGTGTTATTCATGATAAAAAACCCCGTTTCCTGAGGGTGAGCGACATGTTGCGCATCAGTTGCGATCACACCATGAATTTGCTGGAACTGGAACTCCGGATTCAAAAAGGGGAGTTGGAAGAGCAATTATTCTTTACGTCACTTGAGAAAATTTTCATCGAAAACAGAATTTATAAGGATAAAGGTTTCGAAGACAGTACCACGCAGGATGCTGTGGTGGCGCATATCGATAAAAGATTAGAGCCCTTCAAAAAAGATTTCATCCGGGAAGTTACCCGTGAAGATATCCTGAAATTGCTGGAAATTAAGATGATGCGTATCACGAAATTCGATTCGGATAAGGCGGATGAAATCCTCATCAATTTAGAAAAGAAAATCAAGGAAGTTCAGTATGAACTGGATCATTTGGTTGATTACACGATTTTCTGGTACGAGAGCTTGAAAAACAAATACGGAAAGAACTATCCGAGAAAGACAGAAATCCGGAATTTCGAAACTATCGTGGCTACCAAAGTGGTGGAAGCCAATGAAAAGTTGTATGTCAATTACGAAGAAGGTTTCATCGGAACCGGATTGAAGAAAGATGAATTTATCTGCAACTGTTCCGACATGGATGATATCATTATCTTCTTCAAAGATGGAAAATACAAGGTGGTGAAAGTAGCGGATAAACTATTTGTGGGAAAAAATATCCTGTATGTGAATGTGTTCCGTAAAAATGACCGCCGAACCGTGTACAATGTGGTGTACAAACATGGCAAGACCGGACCGTATTACATCAAACGTTTTGCAGTGAACGGCATTACACGCGACAAAGAATACGATGTAACGCAAGGGGCTGCCGGGTCGAAGATCATGTATTTTACCTCAAATCCGAATGCTGAAGCGGAAGTGATTCGTGTGACTCTGAAACCGAAACCGCGTCTCACCAAGTTGGTGTTTGAGAAGGATTTCAGCGACATCGCGATCAAGGGACGGCAGTCGCAGGGAAATATCCTGACTAAGAACGAAATTTACAAAATCGCGCTAAAACATAAAGGAGGTTCCACCCTGGGCGGACGCGAAGTGTGGTTCGACCGCGATGTGTTGCGCCTGAATTATGATAAGCGTGGTGAATACCTCGGCGAATTCCACAGCGAAGACCAAATCCTCATTATCTCATCGAAAGGCGAGTATTACATGTCGAATTTCGACCTTACAAATCATTATGAGAAGGATATTCTGGTCATTGAGAAATTCCATGCCGACAAAACCTGGTCGCTCGTGCTGTTTGACGCCGATCAGCAATATTATTACCTGAAACGCTTCCAGTTAGAAACAACCCAGAAACCGCAGAACATACTGGGCGAGAATCCGGAATCAAAACTGATTTTGCTTTCCGATCAGGATTATCCACGTTTTGAAGTGGTATTTGGCGGGCATGACGCCCACCGCGAAACTCTCGTGGTGGATGCCGATGAATTTATCGGGGTGAAGAGTTTCAAAGCTAAAGGTAAACGTCTGACGACCTTCAATGTGGAAAAGGTGAATGAATTAGAGCCGCTTCGTTTCAAGGAACCGGTAGAAAACTACACTTCAAACGCACAGGAAGAAACGGAAGAAGATCTGACCGGAGGCGATGAGAATGGTGATGAGAATGAAAACGGGAATGGAGGGCCAGAGCCTGAATCCTCCACAGTTGAGGCTTCGGAAACAGAAAAACCTAAAACTTCTAAACCAAAAAAGAAAACAGAAACCTCCCCGGATCAGGATATACTTCCTCCGGTAGGAGAAGAAATATCAGATAACCGTAAAATTATTGATGAGATTACCGGGCAGATGACTTTATTTTGAAACTAAAATTTTCATAACAATGCATTTACCTCCATTGCGAATAAAGATTAGAATAGTTTCCATTTTTATTGGAATTTTATTAGGTGTTCATTCGTTTGAGATACAAGGGAAAACACTCCAACTGAAAGTCACGACCCTAAACACCGAATGGTTGAGTTGCCCGGATAACGGACCTCAAGATGATGAGTTACAGATAAACAATATCGCTTCCGTTATCAGCATGATGCAACCGGATATAATTGTATTGCAGGAAGTGGGAACAAGCAACGACTATGCAACGATCGATACTTTGTTGAGCAAACTGGGTGATGAATGGAGTGGGAGTGTTAATTCGAATTCTGATAATAATTGCGGTCAGAACCTCGGAATAATTTACCGGAAGCTTAAGATTCAGTTGATTGGTTCCTCTGTTTTAAGTAGCGGAATGAGCAGTCAGGGTAACAGTTATTATTACAATTGGTCCAGTGGGAGGTATCCGGTTTCATACAATGTGCATGTAGTTGATGGCAATACCCGGATACCGCTTACGATTGTTAATCTTCATGCCAAGGCAATGAGTGACGAAACAAGCTACACCCGTCGTAAAGGAGCTTCCGAAGGACTAAAAGCAATTCTTGACGGCAGCACTTACAATACGAAGAATCTCATCATGATTGGTGACTTTAATGATTATCTGACAGGTTCCCAGTGTTATACCTGCGGAGATTCGCCATACAAGAATTTCATGGATGATATGGAAAATTACAGGGGACTAACCACCGGGCTGATGAATCCGTATTATAGTAATCCCGTGATCGATAATATCGTTATCTCCAATGAGTTGTTTGAAAACTATGTGCCAAATAGCGCATTTCAGGAAGTAAGCGCTACCAACACCATTGCAAATTACAGGAATACCACATCAGATCATACGCCAATAAGCGCCTTATTTAATTTTCAGGTTGAAGGTACAGACCCAGATTCCGTAAGTTGTGAGAATATGGCTTTTTCAGAAACTTTTGCATCAGACCTGGGTGGTTTTATTCCTTTTAGTGTAAATGGAATGCAAACCTGGTATTGGCGGAATATCTACGGAGCATGTATATCGGGTTATTCAGGTGGTATTAACAATGAAAATGAGGATTGGCTCGTTTCTCCGGTTTTCAATCTTTCAAAAATGCAATCAGCTGTGCTGTCGTTTGATCATGCGTTAAACTTTGCTCAGATAGAAACCGATAAGTTGGCAAACCATACTTTATGGATATCTACGGATTATGTGGAAGGTAATCCGAATGCTGCAACCTGGACACAGTTGACGATTCCGGTTATGCCTCCCGGTAACAACTGGACTTATGTTAATTCCGGTAATATCGACATTCCGCAGCAATTTATGAAAGAAAATGTTCGTTTTACCTTCAAGTATCTTTCATCCACAACAACGGCAGGTACATGGGAAATCAAAAATCTGCATTTTAATGCCACTTGTACAATAAGTGCTGTAGCTGAGATGTCGTTCAATAGTTTCGCTTATGGAATGAACCGGCAAATAAAAATAAAAGTAAATCAATTATCTCCGGTAAGTATTTACGATATAATGGGCAGGAATGTTTTTTCCGGAGTTGTTGCAAGCGACATTAATATTCCTGTTTCCCGACCAGGAGTTTATCTGGTACGTACAGGAAATGATAATCATAAAGTTGTAGTAAAATAACAACATAGCAGTAATCACCTGAAAAATTATTTACGTATGAAAAAAATCATTCTCACAATCATGTTGTTTCTTGCAGGACAAGCTTTTGCACAGGGAGTAGCGAAATCTGAACTAATTTCGAAAGAAATTCAGTCGTTAGAATTTGAGAATAACAAAATTATTCTGAGTGAATACATAAAAGAACAATGCGATTCCACTTCATGTATCCCGATTTATAATCTGGGCAAGAAACTTATAAGTGATTTTCAAAACAATCACGAGGATTTAAAAGTATTAAAAGAAGAATACGATCAAAATGTAAAAGAGATAGATAAAATTAAATATCGTGATTCCGAATACCGTAAATACAGGGAGAATTATGTCGGCTCAAGCGGGGAAGCAAGAAAAAAACAGGAAGCAATTTATCGTTCCATTTATAACCGTCTCTATAAATCGAATGAAAATTTTAAAGCATTAAGCGATAAGAACAGAAAAATACTTTCCAGATTAAACTATCTGACTTTAGTACAGATAGCAACGGAATATCACAATAAAGGGGAGATTTTGCCGACAAGGTTTATACCTTATGCCGACATGTCCCGTTATAAAGAACTATCGAAAGTAAAAGAGAATCAAAAGAAAATTGATGCATTGAATTCAATATATAAGAAAGTAATAGAAAAAGAATTTCTGGAAAAATATAACATCAACGACAGCATAAAAACAGAAAAAACACCTTCGGAAAGAGCAATTGTATTCGATTAAAAATGATGTGATTCCAGGTTTATGCTTTCGATCTCCTCAAAAGAAAACAGGATATTTCACTACATCTCCACGATGTTGCTTGTATTATCGGTTGTTTACCTGGTATATGAAATCAGCCGGTTTGACGAATACGATAGTTTACTGGCTGCTTTTAAAGAAAATAGCCGGCAGAATTTTATCTGGTTGCTCTCCGTATTTATTTTACTCCCTGTTAATTGGTTGATTGAAGCGATAAAATGGAAAAAAGTTTGCTGTTATCTTGAGAAACAACATCTGACCACTGCTTTCAAGGCTGTTCTCGCAGGGATATCATCCGGTTTTATAACTCCCAACCGGATAGGAGATATTGTCGGGCGGATGCAATTTATGGGAGCGGAGAACAGGAAAAGCGCTGTTAGCTTAGCAGCCGTAAACAGCCTGACACAAAATCTTGCGATCTTGTTGCCGGGAATTCCGCTTGCCATCTTGTTTTTCATACAACTGCAACAGTCAACCATACAATCGAAGACTTACATTTTGTTTTTGATTGTTATTTTGTTGCTTTTCTCTATTACCTTGATTTCATTGCCGTCGGTAGCCGGGAAAATCAATCATCATAAATTCCGGTCATATTTTCGAGGTCTGGCAAATTACACATTCAAAGACATGGTTGTCATAACCGGATGGTCGTTGTTGCGTTTTTGTGTGTTCAGTTGCCAATTCTTCCTTATGCTTCGATTCTTTGGAGTCGAATTATCACTAACCCAGGCAGTCACAAGCATACCCGTAATGTACCTGTTGGTGACTTTCACGCCCTCTTTCGCCTTTTCTGAAGCGTTGATACGCGGTTCGTGGGCCGTGTTTGTTATCGGAAGTTTCGCCGGCAACATCCCCGGCATTTTAATGGCCGGGGTTGGATTGTGGCTTGTCAATGTGGTTGTACCTGTTGCAATTGGGGCTGGTATCTCTTCACTGAAGTTGTGGGCTACAAATCAAGTTGATGATCATGTTCCCGGGTGAAGCAGTATGTCAAATCTTGTTAATCTTAAAAGGGTTGTACGAGATTCCTTCGTCATACACATCAACTTCTTCTTTCTTTTTTACCCACTTGACTATCAGGTTCGTAAGAGGGAGCACCAGGATTTCATAAGCTGTTTTCATACCTGTTTGCGTAGCAATCAGGATAATCAGGTCGTTGTTGGGTAT
>JARKQF010000073.1 GCA_029973975.1 Paludibacter sp. | reverse complement strand
TTTCTCCCGGAGGATGACCTCCTCCATTCCGACGGTCACCAGTCCCTGCCGGCCGTAGGAGCCGTCGTCAGTCATCACGACCACCTCGTCAGACCACTCCCTGATCTGCTCCTCGAGGATGATAAGGTCCCTGCTTCGGGCCGCGATGACGGAGATCACACGGTTGCCGGCTTTTTTATAGGCTTCAACGATGGGGAGCATCGGGGCGACCCCCACACCGCCTCCGGCGGCCAGGATGGTTCCTTTCTTTTCCACATGGGTGGCTTTCCCCAGCGGACCAACCAGGTCGGTGATAAAGTCACCGGGCTCAAGGGCAGCCAGTTTAGAGGAGCTGACTCCCACCGTCTGAACTACCAGGGTGATAGTCCCCTTTTCCGTATCTGCACCGGCAATGGTCAGCGGAAACCGCTCTCCATTTTCGCCAACTCTCAGGATCACGAAGTTCCCTGCTTTCCGGGATTTGGCGATTTCCGGGGCTTCTACCACGATCTTCACCACCTTTTCGGAAAAAAACTCTTTTTCAACAATTTTGTTCATTAATATACCCGGGTTAGATGTTCCGTAACTATTCCCGGCAGCCAGCGAAATCTGCCGGTTTGGCAGCTTTTCTGACAGCCGTCTTATTCCTTCCCTGCCGGTTGGTCAGTGCATGCTTACAGGCAACCCGCGAGCGAAAGAATTGCCAAAAATAAGCAAAAATCTCTTTCACTCAAGAATTGTGATTAATTCGCAGTAAGGTTTTATAGTTCTGCTCTGAAAGCATGTTGAAAGCCAGACCATGTACGGTAACCAGGGGTTGGGGATGCATATAAGTATAAGGCTATAACAAACCTCTATATAGTGTTAATAATTAAAACGTAATAAGCTTAAACAAGGGCATAAAAACAATTACTTTTACTACAGATAATACTGTTATTGGAAGCTTGAGATAGATTTCTGCTTTATTATTATATTGGATGGCAGTTGATTGCAAACCCTGATTAACTTTTAAGTCAATAATTTTGGAAATTAACTTATAAGTGAATACTTTTGTCGTAAAGAAAAGGAATTCCTGAAATATTCCAAATGGGGATTAATTTCCCGCTTAGACTATATTGCTTTCGAATATCGGAATCAATTGTAATCTTATTCAACGGAGGAATTAAAGATCAACCAACTGATCAGGAAAGTGAAGATTTGAGATTGAAATTTTATGAAGCTCAACTACTTGTTAACCGCATTTCTGAAGCAATTCGTGATGGCACTATGATTGTTAATAATCATAGCAGAACACTGACAGATTTTCAGGGGAATTCTCAAATAATCCTTTAAAATGAAAAGCAAAGTTGCAGAACGTATGATGGCAAAAATGCCTGAAGATGTCAAAATATTTGTTGACAAATATGCTGACATTGTTGTGCGCATAAATCAACTTCTCAAGGAGAAAAATTACTCTCAAAAGGAATTGGCAGAAAAGCTTGAGAAGAGCCCATCTGAAATAAGCAAATGGCTTGCGGGTGATCATAACTTTACCCTGAGATCAATTGCAAAGCTTGAAGCTGAACTGGGTGCAACAATTTTATATGTGCCCAAAAGAATCACATTTCAAACATACAGTGAAAAAACTGTATCGTTCACTGTCCTTAAGAATGATCACATAAACACGAATGTAGATTTTACTCCTGTTACCGCTTCATGTAAATCAGAAAATGAATTCTCCAATGTCATCTGAAAAGAAAACCTTATTTGAAGCCAATAAAATCCATTTAGTCAGGATTGAAATATTAAAATGCCACATTGATTCTCCGTTTGAACTTTCCGTTGAAAAAATCAAAGGATATGAGTCTATAATGGATTTTGATCTTGGCTTTAATCTTGAAGATAAATTAATTAAGGCTGATTTCAAGCTTAATGTTGTTTCAAAAAGTGATGCTGCCAGTTTTGAAGAAGCAGCAGGTGAATTCATGTTTGCTTTTATTTTTAATGTTGAAAACCTCAATGAGTTGGCGTTGGTGAATAAAAAGAAGCATATTACCCTTGATGGAAAACTTGGAAACGCAATTGCCTCAATTACTTATTCCACGACCCGTGGAATACTGTTTACAAGACTCAAAGGCACATCTCTGGAAGGTTTTATTTTACCTGTTATTGATCCTGACGAACTCCTGCATTTAGAGCGGAAATGAATTCCTGATTGCTCAATGCTTTAATTATCCTGCGCCTGACAGATCGGTATATGCAATTGGCTTTCCGCGCCGCGAAAATCTTCTGGCTAAAGAGGACCGTTATGTGGTCGGCAGTGCGGCCTGCCCCGGCTCCCGCCGGGCCATTCATTCCGGCCACGATGACTGCGACAAAACCTGTCAGTGCGGCTTGCCCCAGTCCCGCCGCCCCCCCTTCTGGTGTCACGGTTTATGCCAACGCGAGGATAAACAAATAACAATCATAAACCTACAGCATTATATGGACAAACTTATAACTTCACCTGCGCATAACTCCTTTATCTCCATTACGAACCCTGGCGAGCAGTAGCGCTTGAGGTGTGCCGTGTGCTTCTGTATTATATCATCATCATAAAAAACTTATTTGTTAACCTGTGGTCTGAAAAAGGGTAGTAGTTAATTGTCCCATTCCCCAATGAATAATCTAAACTCACAATGTGTAATTGTAATTATCTGATTATCAATGATATATTTCTTATTACCTTGTATAAAACGCTGATTAACAACAATTACATCGGGCACTATTAAAAATGCGAACGCCACCCGAACACTGAAATTGACGGGAAAAAATGGAATACATTTAATAGGGTGTTTAATTATTTTTCAATGGTTTATCAAAAATGACCTTTTTCCCCTTATTCCATTCACCAACAATTAATTCATAATCTTGACCTGCTGGTTTATGGAATATCTTACCAGTGTATGGGTATTTCTCTCCCAGATACTTATACCTGTTTCTTCCGATGTATTGGAAGATATGTTTATTAAATCTTATTCCGTCATTTATACGATTGTAGCAATAGTCAGAAGGAATTACACTGCCGGGTTTTGTTCCATATTTTAATTTCAGGCCATTTTTTATTCCTGTTCCTGTGACAATTTGTCCAAAGTCACCCTTAAGAAACTCATTTATTTGATTATAGATTGCATGGTAAGTATTGTTTTATAGCAGATCCCGTTTGTTCGAAACAATAGTTTTTAATTCCTCTAATTCCTTTACTCCAATACTCTTTTTATTAAGACCTTTCTCTTGCCATAATCCAGATGTCCTTATCTTTTCTTTGGGAGAATGGTTGCCAAGCCAGCCTGATGATGGCCTCGACTCCCTTGATTGTGCCAGAGTAGAGGCAATCTTTGACTCCCAGAAGAGCCTTTGTTCCTTATTGTCCATCCTGAATACACAAAAAGACAGGTTTCCTTGAATGTATTCTGATATCTGGCTTTCAATCTGCCTTTCAAACTCAACATCAATCAGATGACTGTTCATTTTCCTTTTCTCTGCTGATGTTGTGTCTATATTCCAAATACTTAAGTATGAATTATTTTCTCTATTTAAAAAGCATCTCCCAATGTTCTTTCTGAATATACTTCGGTTCTTGTTTTCTTTTCTAAAATGTTGGTTAAGACGTGAATAGAGTTGATTCTTGCCAGTGTGAGTACCTACCCTGACAATCCTGTCAAACTCCAGATATTTTTCACCCTGCTCAAAAATGATATAAATTCCATTTTTCGGAATTTTCCGTTTGAATTCCTGGTATGGGAAAGAATAACGCTTCTGGCTATTGAATAATTTATGGAGTTCAAATGTTATGGAATGCATCCTGGTTGGCTTTTCAAATAATTAATGCGCTCTCCAATTCTCATACCCTTCAGTATGTCATCCATGTTCTTTATACATGGTATTAAGGGTTTAATATATTCCTGTCCCGCAAGTATGATAAACCGGTCATTCTGAAGGTCTGCTTTTTTTGATAGCATTTCAATCACTTTCTCTCCCCATTCTTTCTTTTCTGCTGAATTCAGCACCCTAAGACCTTGTTTTCTTCTTGATTTTGGGATATTGCTTAATGTAACGTTATATGGCT
>JARKQF010000052.1 GCA_029973975.1 Paludibacter sp. | reverse complement strand
CTGAAAGGTGTCAACCTGCACGAGCATCATCCTGTTAACGGGCATGTGGTCGATAGAGAAACGATGATTAAAGACCTGAAGCTGATGAAGCAGTTTAACATCAACGCCGTTCGCACCAGTCATTATCCACAACAGGAACTCTGGTACAAACTCTGCGATGAATATGGAATCTATCTTATAGATGAAGCCAACATCGAATCACATGGTATGGGTTACGGAAAAGAAAATATGGCTTTCGACCCGGCCTGGGACCTTGCACACCTCGACCGGACATACAGTCTGGTTGAAAGAGATAAAAATCATCCTTCAGTTATTATCTGGTCGCTGGGTAATGAAGCCAGCAACGGCGATGTATTTAAGAAAACCTACAAGTGGATCAAAGAACGAGACCAAAGCAGACCGGTCCAGTATGAACAAGCTGCAGAAAATCCGGAAACCGACATCGTTTGTCCGATGTACGCCACCATTGAACGAATTGCGGCTTATGCTCAAAAACCGGACATCTACCGTCCGCTTATTCAATGTGAGTATTCACATGCTATGGGCAACAGCTCAGGCAATCTGAAAGAATACTGGGAAACGATTCGCGCCCACCGTGCCTTGCAGGGCGGTTTCATCTGGGACTGGGTAGATCAGGGCCTCCTGACAAAAGATGAAAACGGTAATGCTTATTTTGCATACGGGGGCGATTTCAAATCAAAGCATTACCATCACGACGAAAATTTCTGTATGAATGGTGTAATCTGGCCTGATCGTCGTCCCAACCCGCAACTCTACGAAGTGAAAAAGGTATATCAGAATATTCAAATCAAAGCTGTAGATTTATCAAAAGGCATCATTTCGCTCACCAACGAGTTTTGTTTCACCAATCTGAACCAGTTTCAGTTTAGCTGGAATTTGATCAAGAATGGGAAAAAGATACATGAGGGTAAATTCACAACAGACATAGCTCCGCTATCTTCCAAAGAAATCAGGTTGAATATCCCGCAAATAACGATACAGGAAGGAGAAGAGTATTTCCTGAACATTTATGCTTTTACAACTAAAGGCACCGATTTAGTCCCTCAGGGTCACAATGTGGCTTATGAACAACTGGCATTCAGCAACAACCAGTATTTCAATGCAATAGTCCCGGAAATATCAGGTACGAAACCACAATTAACGAAAAAAAATAACATCCTTGAAATTCAGGCAGGCGATGTCACAGCTGTTTTTAACACCGATCTGAATCCCAACGAATCATACAAAACGGGGCTTCAGCAATATGCCAAAAACGGAAAGCAAGTGCTGGAAGAATCGCTGCAACCCAACTTCTGGCGGGCGCCCATCGACAATGATTTTGGCGCTCAGGTACAACGTAAACTCAGTGTATGGCGCTCCGCAGGATACAACCGCCTGTTGAAAAATGTGGAAATAAAGGAAGGCAACAATTCTGTCACCGTAATTTTCAATTACCGACTTCCCGATGTGGGAGCTGATTATGTACAAAGTTACAAGGTTCGTGCTGATGGCTCCATCCTTTCAGACATAGTTTACACAACAGAGAACAAAGATTTAACGGAGATCCCTCGTTTCGGCTCCGTCATAACCCTTCCCGTTTCATTCGATAATTACATGTATTATGGTCGCGGTCCTGTTGAAAATTATGTGGACAGAAATGATGCTGCCATGCTGGGAATTTATGAAAGCAAGGTAAAAGACCAGTATGTACCCTACCTCCGCCCGCAGGAAAACGGGAATAAAACCGATATCAGGTGGCTGACTTTAACCGATGGTGATGGTTTCGGACTACGAGTGGAAGCGCCGCAGCCCATGGGGGTAACTGCTTTGCACAATGCTTCCGAGGATTTTGATCCCGGCATGACAAAAAAACACATGCACATCAATGATATATATCCCAGAAATGAAGTAGTGCTCAGTCTTGACCTATTCCAGCGGGGACTGGGTGGCACCAATTCCTGGGGGCGCTTACCATTGGATGAATACAGATATGCAAATAAAACATACCGTTTCAGTTATCAGTTATCAATTATTCAAAAATGACATACAGCAATATTTTCGTCTGAAATTAAATCAGCAGGAAGGCTGGCTTCAATTATTTTAGATTTGGGGCAAAGAATTTTTGTCAAAATCTTGAAAAATTAAAAAAAACTATTACCTTTGCACCCGCTATAACGCCCAGATGGCGGAATTGGTAGACGCGCTGGTCTCAAACACCAGTGGATTCACTTCCATGCCGGTTCGATCCCGGCTCTGGGTAC
>JARKQF010000019.1 GCA_029973975.1 Paludibacter sp. | reverse complement strand
TTATATCGGTTGATGTCTGATGTCAGTCGTTAGACCTTAAACCTGCTTATACAAATTAAATCATGCAAAAATAACTTATTTCAGCGGATATACAAACTTGAGAAGCCCAAACGCTTCACACGTTTGAGCTTCTTAACAATTTTGAATTATTTTTTATAGGGCGTTACCAATCATGAACACAGCAGCCAGCGAAACGATGGCGTACAATTCGGGGAATACCGCTAAGATCATGGTTTTACCGAACACGTCGTAACCTGATCCAATCCCTGCAATACCATTGGCACAAACCTGCCCCTGACGGATAGCTGAAATCAAACCAGTCAGGGCAAGCGTAAGGCTGGCTCCGAAAACGGCAGCTGCCACACCCCATGACATATCGGGTGCAAGATGTGTTTGCAACAGAAAGTATCCGAGAAATCCATACAAACCTTGTGTTCCGGGCAAGGCACTAAGCACCATGTAATTACCGAAAGCATCCGGATTTTTCTTTAAAGCTCCGATAGCAGCATTACCCGCGATAGTTACTCCGTAAGCACTTCCCACACCGGCTAATCCGACCATCAAACCAATACCGATATACGCTAAAATAATAGGTTCCATAATTTGTTGTTTTTTATTGAGTTTATTTATTTTATTCTTAAATTAGAAATTTACGATTGCTTTTCCACCTGTTTGAATGGCTTGTATTTCTTTCCCCCACCTTCAAATCCGGCATTTTTATAGAATTCAACAAAAGTCAGACGCATCGGATGCACAAAGCCTCCCAAACCGGCCATAAAAATATTGATCCCATGACCAATCAACAGGATCACCAACATGATAACAATATTCAACACCGGAATATCACCGCTCATTTTCATGGCCAAATCGTTGAACACAAATCCCATTACGGCTGATGAAATGCCCAATGCAAACAAACGGATGTAAGATAAGAGGTCACCAAGCAAACCGGTTGCCATATTGTAAGCATCCCAGAGTCCGGCTCCGATATTAATCAACGGATTACGTTTGATGTCATTCAAAATAAACACGAATATTCCTCCCAGCCCGCCAAATCCATAATACAGATATTTGGTTACCTGCGAATCAATTTCCATGAAATTCGAAACCGCGAAAGTTCCTCCCATTCCCAATATGATGATTAGCCAACCCCATGACGATAGTGAAGAAGCAAAACCAAAACGGATGACCTGTCCGATTGCTTTAATGAACATACCGAATAAAATCTGCACTACTCCAATAATCAGGGCTGTATAAAACAATTGATTCGAATCCAGCATGACCACCTTGAACTTTTCCAGCCACGGAATATCCGCTTCAATCAAGTTGAAACCGAGGAATGTTCCACTCACGAAACCAAGAATAACCGTTGAGACTCCCAACCAGATGGCAAGCGAGAAAACCGGTTTCATGGAAGGTTTAGCTTTTTTTCGCATGAAAACAGCTGCAAGTATAAAAATTAAGCCGTATGCTGTATCTCCCACACATAACCCAAAGAACAACAGGAAAAACGGAGCAAAAAACGGAGTGAGGTCAATTTCCCTGTAATTAGGCAAATCGTATAACTCACCAATCATTTCGTATAACCTCGCAAATTTGTTATTTTTAAGCTTAATGGGTACTTGCTCTTCATTTGTCGGTTCAGCAGACTCAAAATAAACATCCGAAGATTCAAGGTATTCTTCTAAAACCGAAACATTTTCCTCCGGGCACCAACCTTCGAGCAACATTACCTTATCTTCGACCTCTGAACGGGTATTCAAAACTACTTTTGAAAAATCAATTTCACCAGAAATCTCATCACTGTAAGCCTGCAGAGCATTGTAATGTTCAACAGCAAACTTCCGGATATTAGCTTTAACACGCGTGATTTCGTCCTGTATTGATTTAATTTCCATTTTGATTTCATCCGCATTCTTTTCTGAAAGTTTGACCGGATCTGCATCGATATTAACTTCATCCCCCAATTTGTTCACCGTCACAAAATAACGAAGCGTACCAACTGTATCAATTTCAAATACATTGTACAACATTTCCCATTCCGGATCAAATTTACGTACATTGCAGCAGAAAAATCTCAACTCAAAACCAGCATCCTGTAGTGTCTGTAATCTTTCGGCAGAAAAACTGCCCCACACTTCCATCCGATCCCACTCCCTTTCTGTCGATTGAAGTCTTTGATTGAGCAAATCGAGTAACTCATACTGTGCTTCTATGTTTTCCATCAATATTTTACCATCAACAACTGCACTAACAGCTTTTGGAATCACATCTTTCTGTAACTCGGCCTGCAATTGTCTGAGCAAAGATTTAAGCTTAGATCTCAATTGCATTCGCTGGCTTAAAGCCTCATTCTCCGACACACCTTCTGATTTCTCTATAACATGCAGCACCCCGATTTCTCTTATCTTCTCGAGAAAATCAAGGTATATCTGGTGATAAACCAGAAATGAATATTTTCGCATCTTTACAATCATAATGCTTCCTCCTCTTTGAGTTTTTGCTGACGCGATTTCACTATTTTTTGGGAGGATTTGGAAAGGTTTTCTTCATCCTCCATAAATCTTTTAATCTTCAGAATAGCATCTTCATAGCCCGGAATCTGCACTTTCTCGAACAGATTCACCTTTTGCGTTGTTTTCTTGCGGGCGTATTCGAGTAATTGTATTTTTTCTTCGCAGAACACCTGTTCAATCCCGATCTGAGCCAGTTCTTTCAGCAACGCCAATCCGTCGGCATACCATTTCGGAGCATTGAACATACTATAAGGTTTAATCTGATACACCACTTGATCCAATACAGGGATGCGTACCGCTGCAATCTTTTTGATACTCATCTCCACGTCTTCCACCTTCAACAGACTGGTATCAAACTCTCCCCACAAAGCCACCATTTTATCATAAGAAACAATGCGGTTTTCAAGTTCCTGTTCGAGTTTTTTATTCTCGTCTTTGGCTTTTTTCACCTCTACACGCAGGGCGCTCTCTTTATTCTTTATAGTAGGAAGTGCACGCACACGCATCTTCAGGTTCTTTTCCAAAGCCTGTAGAGATGTTTTGTTATATTGAAATTGTATCGCCATAAAAATCTATTTTCTTTTGACCGTGTGTTTCAGTTTTAACACAGCCAGATTCAGTTCTATACTGGTTTCCGTACTGTTTATTTCTAATTCTTCACCTATTATTTCCGAAAGGATATCAGTTCCCTTTTTTATCAGATTCTGCTGTTCTTCTTTTTCCGAGTTTACTGTAAAAGCCGATAAGGTTCTTGAAAACTCTCTTACTTTAGCAAAGGTTTCGATAATTGCCAAAGTTGTTTCCGTTGCTTTCGGACTTTTTAATACCGTAGCCAACATATACAAACCTTTTTCGGTGAATGCTTTGGGCATGTATCTGCTTTTGCTCAAATTTGCGGTCGAAAATTTCGACCGCAAAGCAGGTAAGTCTTTCCTTTTCAATTCGATAACATACCCGGAAGGAAATTTATCCGGATTGTTTCTGACGGCTTCATTGACACGTTTTGTTTCAACTTCATACAAGGTCGCCACATCAAAATCAAGCATTACCTGCTGTTTATTCAAAATAATCAGTTTGTTTTCAACCTGATTAAACTTTATAATATCCTTCATATCACTAATCACGTTAAGGTAATCAATTCAAAAAATGTAAACAATGATCTTCCACTGAAAATCGAACAGCAAAAAACTATTTCCAGTATTTTTCAACCAGCTCCTGTTTGATATTAACTTCCGTTTTTGTAAAGTGCTGACCGAACAAACCCCAAGCTACATCAAGCATTTGGTTGGTATCGATATTGACATCAATCGCAAGTAATTTATCAGCATAATCTTTAGCAAACGACAATGCACGTTCATCGTAATCAGTCAAATCGAAACCATTCTCCAGTTTTGTTTTCGCATTGGCGGCATCAGCATACAAACGTACGGCAGCATTCATCACCTGCGGATGGTCATCACGGGTTTGTTTTCCTATTACCAACTGTTTCAAACGCGACAAAGAACGGAAGGGGTCGACAACAACTTTGCCCACATCCGAGTCACGGCGCAGGAAAAGCTGACCTTCGGTGATATAACCAGTGTTGTCCGGAATCGCGTGAGTAATGTCGCCACCTGAAAGTGTTGTAACCGCGATGATGGTAATAGAACCACCTTCGGGGAATTGCACAGCTTTCTCATATATTTTGGCCAGGTCGGAATAAAGCGACCCCGGCATGGAATCTTTCGAGGGAATCTGATCCATACGGTTCGACACGATAGCCAGCGCATCAGCGTAAGAGGTCATGTCGGTAAGCAGCACCAATACATTTTCATTTTTATCAACTGCGAAATACTCGGCAGCCGTCAGTGCCATATCAGGAATCAACAGACGTTCAACCGGCGGATTTTCCGTTGTATTCACAAAACTCACAATACGGTCGAGTACCCCGGCATTGTTAAACACATTCTTGAAATACAGGTAATCATCATTTGTTAATCCCATTCCGCCCAGAATGATCTTATCCGCTTTCGCCCGCAGGGCTACACTGGCCATTACCTGATTAAATGGTTGATCAGGGTCGGCAAAAAACGGAATTTTTTGCCCGGACACCAGGGTGTTGTTCAGGTCGATACCCGCAATACCCGTAGCGATTAACTGTGAAGGTTGTTTACGACGTACCGGATTCACTGAGGGGCCGCCAATTTCACGTTCTTCACCTTCCACCTCCGGTCCGCCATCAATAGGGTCTCCAAAGGAGTTAAAAAAACGTCCCGCAAGTTGATCACTGACCTTCAGAGTCGGTGACTTACCCAGGAATATTACTTCGGCATTGGTAGGAATACCTTCCGTACCGCCAAATACCTGCAAGGTAACTTCATCGTTGTATATTTTCACTACCTGAGCCAGCTTGCCGTTCACCGTCGCCAGTTCTTCATTACCCACCCCGGTAGCATGCAAAGAGCAGGTTGCCTTGGTAATCTGGGTAATCTTCGTATATATTTTTTGAAAAGCTTTCGTTGCCATAATTACTATATCTTTATTCCGCTTATTTAATTCTTTCAGCCAGGATGGTTTTTAATTCACTTTCATACTTTGCAAATTGCTCCGACTTATAAGGCGAATAGTTCATTTGCTTGCAAACGTTGATTACCCGTTTGAAGTAATCCATTACCTCCATGAATCCGCTGAACTCGAATTTGGAGTTGCAAATATCCATCACTAAATTGAGCATGTACTCCTGACGTTCGAGCGGACAAACCGAGTCAATTTTATCAAAAGCATCCTGCTGAAGGATTACAAAGTCGATTACTTCCGATTTCCAGAAAGTAATATGATAATCAACAGGAACACCATCGTCACCAAGAATATTGATCTGCTCCTGCACTTCCTTACCGCGTTGCAGGATGGTTTTCATATCGTTTACCTGGGCAGTCCACTCCGGCGAAATAACACCCGAAATATATTCTTCAAATTCAGGATATTCAATATACTTGGAATAGCTGTCAATCGGGTTCACAGCCGGATAACGTTTGCGGTCGGCACGTGATTGTTCGAGCGCATAGAAACAACGGGCAGCCTTTTTTGTACTTTCGGTCACCGGTTCTTTCAGGTTACCGCCTGCGGGAGATACCGTACCTATAAAAGTAATGGAACCTGTTTTACCATTCTTGAGATAGACATACCCCGCACGGGAATAGAAATTCGCGATAATAGCGGATAAATCCATCGGGAACGCATCCTGTCCCGGCAACTCCTCCATACGGTTCGACATTTCACGTAAGGCCTGCGCCCAGCGGGAAGTAGAGTCAGCCATCATCAGCACACGCAATCCCATGGCGCGATAATATTCCGAAATTGTCATAGCCGTATAAACCGATGCTTCACGGGAAGCTACCGGCATATTCGATGTATTGGCGATGATAATCGTACGCTCCATCAACTTCCGACCTGTATGCGGATCTTCCAGTTCGGGGAATTCCACAAATATTTCCACTACCTCGTTAGCACGTTCACCACAGGCAGCAATAATAACTATATCAGCTTCAGCCTGTTTTGAAATCGCGTGCTGAAGCACCGTTTTACCTGTACCGAAAGGACCCGGAATAAATCCCGTTCCACCTTCGCATATCGGGTTAGCCGTATCGATGATGCGGACACCGGTTTCAAGTAGTTTGAAAGGTCTTGGCTTTTCAGTATGAACGGTAATTGGCTTTTTCACCGGCCACTTCTGGATCATATTGATTTCAATATCCTTTCCGTCGGCATCCGTAATTACGGCAATATTATCCATGATAGTGTATTCACCGGCAGGGACAACACTTTTAACGGTGTAACTACCTTCGAAAACGAAAGGTACCATAATTTTATGCGGTTGAAAATTCTCATCCACCTCTCCGAGCCAGGAACCGGCTTCCACCACATCACCCGGCGATGCCAGCGGCATAAATTTCCATTTAGCTTCCTTATCAAGCGGGAAATTATATTCTCCACGCTGCAGGAATACACCTGTTAATTTATCAAGGTCGTTTTGCAGTCCGTCGTAGTTTCTCGACAACAGACCCGGACCCAGTGTCACTTCGAGCATGTGACCGGCAAATTCCACTTCATTTCCAACCTGCAATCCGCGTGTACTTTCAAAAACCTGGACAAAAGCCCTGTTGCCGTTGACTTTCAACACCTCGGCCATGAGTTTGGTTTTTCCCAAAGCGATATATGCAATCTCGTTCTGAGCAACCGGACCATCAACCTCAACGGTAACGAGGTTAGAAATGATTCCTTTTACGATTCCTTTTGTTGACATTATTTATAGGTATAATATTTATGCGTTTATTTTAATTCCCTGCTTCATGGAAGCGAGTAAATTTCTGAATATTTCAGAACCGGTTTCGAACGAAAGCATTTTCCAGCGCTGGAGCATTTCCGCCCTCAACACATAAGCCAATACCCTTTCTATTGTAAAATAATGAAAAAAGGTATGTTCTTCCAGCCAATCCCATTTCAGGGCATCGACCTTCTTCTCTCGTTCCAATAAATCGACCTCTTCTGCCAGTTTAATTACTTCCTCCGTATATTCAAAAAGTCCTCCGACACCATAATCACGGGCATGGCTGGTTCTGAGAATTTTAGCAACTTCGTTCTGACCCACAATTAGCTTTTCCGGGTTAATTTTATGTTTCCGGCAAAAAACAGCAGTCAGCAAATTATTTAAATTAAGATTAAATTCAAACCAGGACGAAACGAATTTATTGGAAGATTGCATGGCGTAATCGTAATACAAACCCGCCAGAAAATCATCCGGTGACATGCCTTTCAGGAAATCTTCATCTTCCTGGGCAGATCTGAAGTAACTTATATAATAAGGTAACAATCGTTTATCTTTGGGATGATCCTCCTCTTGCATTAACCTGACCAGCTCTTCCCAATCCTGTGTATTTAGTACGCCGAAAGTTCCGGGTTTAACTTCTTTTTCACGGAGGAAAGTCAAAAAGTTCGCATTATCATACCGGGCATAAAGCAAACGAAGCAGTGCAGCATCTTCCTCCGAAAGTTGCGGACTTATTTCATCCAGCAATTCCGCAGGCGACAAAAAACCTTTTATATCATCTTTTTGAATGTCAGGCAGTCCGGCTACGAGGCAATAATAATTCATTTGTTGATTGAAAATCTTTTACATTAAAACAACATTTCGACTAATTTCGGTCTGAGAAACTCTTTAAAATAAGCTACAAACTCATCCTCACCGAAGTTGATTTTATATCCGCCATCAGCAGGAATAAGGGTAAAATCTGTCTTGATGTTGTTTACTTCTGTAATTTTCACCCCTTTGTTTAACAAATCCTTTGCATTTGATTTGAAATAAGCAGTAAGGGCTTCAGCTTGTTTTGTTTCGATATTGACAGCCTGATTTTTCGCCAGCTCTTCAACCAGTACCAAAATCATTTTCTGCATGAATTCCTTGTCGGTTGTAGCTGCTTTAACCGATGCAGTTACAATTTCACCACATACGATATTGGCTACTTCCGATTTAAGCGCATTCACGGCTTGTTGGGCAAAAAGTTTCAATTCGGCACGCGTATTTTTCATCAGCTCATTGGCTTTTTCTTCGGTCGACTGATAAAGCTTATCCGCCTCAGATCTTGCCTTCGAAACAATCTCAGCAGCCTCTGCCTCAGCCTTCGACACAATCTCAGCAGCTTCCGCCTTTCCCTTTTCAACACCTTCCAGATAGATCTTGTCGGTTAAATCCTGCAATTTTGTATTCATATCTTTGTTTTTATTTTTGGAGTTACAAAAGTAACTGTTTAATTTCTCAGAATAAAATATTTCCGACAAAAAAAAAGGAAAAAAGAAATTAATTTTAAGAAAAAACCTATACTTTTGACCTTTGTTTTTGAAGTTTAAAAATGTTTTAACATCTTTGCATAATTTTTTGTTTATAAAATCTCTAAATCAGCATTACAAAACTAAATTTCATAATCATGAAAACTAAACTTTCAATCTTATTGTTTTTTGCTGCTTGCAGCTTAATGGCTTTCTCACAGAACTATGACAATTCAGACTCGGATAAGTTTTATTTGAAATTCGGGCCAAAATTCGGATTAAATCTGAATGCAGATCTCAACAACATGCCCAATATGAATCAATTAGCCGCACAGGGAAATTATCAACTTGGCGGATTCCTGCAAATGGGCAGAAAGTTATACCTGCAACCTGAGTTCCATTATGCAGTTCAAAAAAGCCAGGGCGACAACGAGGAAGTAATTACGGATGAATTTTACAAGATTCCGGTACATATCGGTTTAAAATTCTTTGACATCGGTTTGTTAAGTTTGCATATTTCCGGAGGAGCCATGTATACGCACAACACCAAAGAGAACTTCTCCTTTAGTGTCGACAAGCTGGAATATCAACTTGGCGCCGGCGTAGATATTTTTGATTTCATCACTACCGACATCCGCTATACCCTGAGAAAAGGAAGAACGCTTGCCGAACAGATTTCTGATTTTCAGGAAAACGGGGGTATTATCAACCTCACGGTGGGTTTGAAGCTATAATTTATTCTAAACATAAAAATCCCGCTCATTGGCGGGATTTTTAACAGTGATTCAGCTGGGGCTCGAACCCAGGACCCCATCCTTAAAAGGGATGTGCTCTACCTGCTGAGCTACTGAATCAACAAAGTATATTCGCCTGAAAATCAAAGTGATTCAGCTGGGGCTCGAACCCAGGACCCCATCCTTAAAAGGGATGTGCTCTACCTGCTGAGCTACTGAATCGATTTTTCAAAAGCGAGCGCAAAGGTATTGTATTTTTTTTAACTGACAAAATAAATTTCTATTTTTTATGTCAATCAATCTGGTATTTTCTCTATCTTTGCACTGTTAAATTCCAATTAAAGCACTTGGGCACATTCTCATACATTATCATCACCCTCGTCCTCTCTGCATTTTTTTCAGGGATGGAAATTGCATTCGTATCGTCAAACAAACTGCGGTTTGAGTTGGAAAAGAAACAACGCAACCTGACTTCCGCCATCCTCAGCATATTCTACAATCATCCACAACAATTCATTTCGGCCATGCTGGTCGGAAATAACATAGTGCTTGTTGTCTATGGGCTGATCATGGCCGATTTCCTGAGCCCGCTGTTTAACTTCACGCAGAATCAGTTTTTCATCACCTTTTTACAAACCATAATCGCAACAATCATTGTACTGATAACAGGCGAATTTTTACCTAAAACATTCTTCAGAACGAATCCCAATCTTTGGGTACGTGTATTTTCATTACCTCTTTTTTTATTTTATATCCTGCTGTATCCTGTTGCCTTCTTCACCAGTTGGCTATCCAGAGTCATCCTTTCTCTTTTCAATCCAGGAAAAAAGGAGAATAACGACGGAACCTTATTCTCGCGCATTGATCTCAGCTATCTGATTCAGGAAAGTTTTGACAGGAATAATCAACAGGAAGAAATAGACAGTGAAGTAAAATTTTTTCAAAATGCGCTCGATTTTTCCAAAATCAAACTGCGCGATTGTTCTGTACCCAGGACTGAAATTATTGCCCTCGATTATGGAACAAGTCTGGAAACCTTAAAGCAAACTTTCATCGAAACGGGCTTTTCCAAAATCCCTATTTACAAAGAAAGCATTGACAATATCATCGGATATATCCACGCCTCGGAAATGTTTGAGCACCCGAACCAATGGAAACAATACATTAAACAAATTCCAATCGTACCGGAAAACATGACTGCTCATAAACTCATGAAGCTGTTCATGCAACAAAAGAAAAGCATGGCTGTTGTAGTCGACGAACACGGGGGCACCAACGGTATCGTTACACTCGAAGATATTATTGAAGAAATATTCGGTGAAATAGAGGACGAACATGATAACCGGGAATACATCGCTAAACAGTTGAGCGAAAAGGAATACCTGCTGTCCGGACGTATGGAAGTGCAACAGGCCAATGAAAAATTCGGACTTAACATTCCTGAATCCGATGAATATGAAACCATTGCGGGTTTCATTCTGCATAATCACCAGCATTTTCCGAAACTGAATGAAATTATTCGCATCGGCAACATGAATATCAGGTGCATCAAAGTAACCAACAACAGAATTGAATTAATCAGATTATTTTTGGGTGGATAAAATTAATTTCGTATATTCGTGCCCTCAAAAAAACAGGTAAAAATTGACTTAAAAATACATTTCAAGTTTAAAAAATGGCAACATTAGAAAAAATCAGAAGTAAAGGTGTTTTACTTATCGTTGTAATCGGGGTCGCACTCCTGTCTTTCATTATTGGTGACTTCCTGACCCAGGGGTCCACTTTCTTCAGTAAAGCCAGGGAAACTGTTGCGGAAATCAACGGAGAGAAAATAAACATAGCTGATTATCAGGACTTACTGGATCAAATTACGGTATTCCAAAAATACGAAACCGGTCAGCAGGATATCGACGAACAAACCATGCAGCAAATCAGAGCATTTGTATGGGACCAGTTGGTACGTGAAAAACTACTGCTCGAAGAAGCTGAAAAAATGGGACTCACAGTAAGCAAGGAAGAGCTTTCTGATCAACTCATCGGTAATAATATTCATCCGATGATTCAACAACGTCGTTTCTTCGCCGACGAGTCAGGTCGTTTCAGCAGGGCTATGTTATTACAGTTTTTAAATTTCAAGGATGATGAGCCTACTGACTATCAAATGCAGGAAGTCCTGAATGACTACAAGAAACTCTGGATTTTCCTTGAAAAAACTGTGAAATTCTCGATCTTACAGGAAAAATACAATGTTTTGGTTTCAAATGCCATTGTAGTGAACAACCTGCAGGCTAAATCCAATTTTGAGGCAAATGCCAAATCCTATGATGTAAATTACATCATCAAACCCTATTTTTCTGTTCCGGATGCTGAATTTACGGTAACCGACAAAGAAATCAAAGAGCGTTACAACAACCAAATCAATCGCTATCGTCAGGAACCTAATGCTTCCATCAGTTACGTAAGCTTTGGCATCCAACCGCAGGAATATGATTTTCAGGAAGCAGAAAAATTCATCAACAACCTGAAAGATGAGTTTTACACGACCGAAGATGTGGTTGAAATTGTAAACATGAACTCTGATATTCCCTATACGGGCCGCAATTACACAGAAAAAACCGTACCGGCTCATTACAAGGATTTCGCCTTTAGTGGTAAGAAAGGTGACGCGGTAGGTCCGTTGTTTGTAAACAACACCTATACCATGGCCCGTATTACAGAGACTGGTATTATGCTTGCCGATTCGGTTAAGCTCAGACATATCTTCCTCCTAAGTACAGATGAAACCAAAGCCGACAGCATCATCAAAGCAATTCGCGGTGGCGCTAATTTCGGACAATTAGCGATGCAATATTCAGCCGTTAAGCAAACAGCACAGAACAACGGGGAAATAGGATGGATTATGGACGGAGATCAGGCTTTAGACAAGGACATACTCCGGAATGCTTTTGCTAAGAATGTAAACGAGATATTTACATTTAAAAATGCACAGGGAACCCAAATCATCCAGATCATGGAAAAAACCGCACCCAGAAAAAAAGTTAAACTGGCAATTCTGGAACGCAGTGTAATCGCAAGCTCTAAAACACAAAGCATCATCTTCAACGAGGCTAAACGTTTTGCTGCCGAATTAAAAGCCGCCGATTTTGATACTATTGCCCACAAAAATAACTATATAGTTCGTCAGGCTAACGAGATCTATCAGACAAATGAAAATGTATTGAGCATTCCGCAATCCCGCCAGATTGTACGTTGGGTATTCGACAATCCAAAAGGTACAGTTTCAGATGTGTTCGAATGTGACAAAGAACTAATTGTTGCTGTTATTACAGATGTAAACAAATCGAAATACAGAAGCATCGATAAAGTTGCCAGTCAAATCCGCAGTGAAATCATTCGCGATAAAAAAGCGGAAAAATTCATCGCCGAGTTGAATGAAAAAACGACTAACGGAACTACACTGGATGCATTGGCGGGCAGCCTGGGTCTGGAAGTAAAACCGGCCGAGAATGTAAACTTCGGCTCTTATCAATTCGGCATGGAAGGTTTTGAACCGGCTGTAATTGGAAAAGCCGTATCCCTTGAACCAAATAAAATATCGGCTCCTGTAAAAGGTAATGCCGGTGTATTTGTACTGCAAAATGTAAATATTCGTCAGAGCGATGCCACTTTTAACCCGACAGCAGAAAAACAAAGCCTGGCATCACGTTACAGGTATTCACTACCTAACATTATTCTGATGGATATGCGTGATAAAGCTGAAATTACCGATAACAGACTGAACTTCTATTAATACGGTACCTATATTATTGTGAATGACGGGATGAAGACATTTCATTCCGTCATTTTTTTCATTTAATCAGATTGTGTATTTTTGGCAAAAATTTCAACATGACAAAAACTCCTCTTTTAGGCAAAACTTTAGATGAACTGAAATCCATCGCAACCGGACTTGGTATGCCTTCATTCACCGGAAAGCAAATCGCAGAATGGATTTATCAGAAAAGGGTAAGTTCCATCGATGATATGAGCAATATTTCGCTTAAAAACAGGGCGTTACTCAATGAACAACATGAAGTCGGCAGGACATTGCCTGTTGAAAGTCAGGTTTCTGTCGACGGTACTGTAAAATATCTTTTTAAAACAGCCAAGAATCAGTTTATTGAAAGTGTATTCATTCCTGAAGAAGACAGAGCGACCCTGTGCGTTTCTTCACAGGTTGGCTGCAAAATGAATTGTCTGTTTTGCATGACCGGCAAACAGGGTTTTGGCGCTCAGCTTACTGTTCAGGAGATTTTGAATCAGTATTATTCGATTCCTGAATCCGGGCAACTGACCAACATCGTTTTCATGGGTATGGGTGAGCCACTCGACAATCTCGACAATGTACTGAAAACACTTGAGATATTGACAGCCGATTATGCGCTGGGCTGGAGCCCAAAGAGGATTACTGTTTCTACAATTGGTCTGATTCCCGGCATGAAAAGATTCCTGGAAAGCTCAAACTGTCACCTCGCCGTGAGCATGCATTCTCCTTTCGAAGAAGAAAGGCTGAAACTAATGCCGGTTCAAAAAGCTTATCCGATTCTGAAAGTACTGGAAGAATTGAAAAATTATGATTTCAGCAAACAGCGTAGGGTTTCATTCGAATATATCATGTTTAACGGACTAAACGACACTCCGCGTCATGCCCGTGAAATGGCAAAACTACTGAAAGGTATTGACTGCCGGGTAAACCTGATTCGTTATCACGCCATCCCCGGCATCGATCTGAAAACATCTGATGAAAATAAAATGATTGAATTCAGGGACTATCTGACCAATAACGGCATCATGACTACCATCAGGAAATCGAGAGGAGAAGACATTTTTGCTGCCTGTGGCATGCTCAGCTCCTCAAAACATGCTTAACGCCTTTCACCTGGCTGATTTTTTTAACAATCATATCCAATTCTTTGTTATCACTAACCATGATTGTCAGGTTCCCCTGAAAAAGACCGGCATTGGAGTCGATTGATATGGAACGCAGCGTCACCTGCTTTTCTTTCGAAATCAGGGAGGTTATATTGGCAACAATACCGATATCGTCGTGCCCTACGATACGAAGCGTGATCGGGTACTGAGATCCGACCGATTTACCCGACCAACGGGCTTTTACAATCCGGTAACCAAACCGGGCTATCATTTGAGGAGCATTGGGACAATCCGTACGATGAATCTTAATTCCACCGCTTACCGAAACAAAGCCAAATACTTCATCACCATAAATCGGGTTACAACACTTTGCCAGTTTAAACTCCACATTTTTAAGATCTTGACCGATCACCAGCACATCTTCCTTGCCGGCAGTATCGGGTGCAGGAGCTTCTTTTGTGAAACTTTCAGCGCTTCTGGTTTCAACGGGGTTCTCAAACAGCTCTTTTCTCTCAAGTTCCAGATAAGCTTCCCTCACTTCCAGAATATCCAACTTCCCGGAAGCCAGTTCCTGATAAAAGTCGCTGACTGTTTTATAGCCTTTCTTTCTGGCTAATTTTGAAATTCGACCTTCTTCCAGATCTATTTTCCAGTTTTTGAACCGGCGGGATAAGATCTCACGCCCCATTTCAGCATCTTTGAACTCAATTTCCTTGAGGGCCTGCCTGATTTTATTCCGTGCTTTAGAGGTCGTTACAATCTTGAGCCATGACTGATTAGGCTTTTGAGTGGGAGAAGTAAGCACTTCCACCTGATCGCCGTTATTGAGTATGTATTTTATCGGCATATTTCTGCCGTTGACTTTAGCTCCAACACATTTCGATCCGAGCGCAGAATGGATAGAAAATGCAAAATCCAGTGCAGTAGCGCCTTTCGGAAGTTTGTGCAAATCTCCGTTGGGAGTAAACACAAATACCTCTTCATCATACAGATTCAGCTTGAACTCATCCATGAAGTCGATGGCATTCAGTTCCGGATTTTCCAGAATCTCACGGATACTTTTCAACCACTCATCCATATCCGAATCGCCCTGAACACCTTTATATTTCCAGTGGGCAGCCAGTCCCTTTTCGGCAACCTCATCCATCCTCCGGGTTCTTATCTGCACTTCAACCCACTTGTTTTGCGGTCCGAGTACCGTCGTGTGCAAACTCTCATAACCGTTTGATTTGGGTATAGAAAGCCAGTCCCGCAATCGTTTCGGATTCGGCTGATACATATCGGCTACCACTGAATATGCCTGCCAGCAAGCCGCTTTTTCCTTTTCCTGGGGTACATCAAAAATAATTCTGATTGCGAAAAGGTCGTAAATATTTTCAAACGAGGTATTTTGTTTTTTAATTTTATTGTAAATGGAATGAATTGACTTAGTACGTCCTTTAATCGAAAATTCATAGCCCATTGTAGATAGCTTTTCCTTTAAGGGTTCAATGAATTCACGAATATATTTTTCTCTTGACCTTTTAGTTTCATTCAGTTTGTGAGCTATTTCCGAATAAATTTCCCGGTTTGTAAATTTCAGCGACAAATCCTCAAGTTCCGTTTTAATAGCGTATAAACCCATTCTATGGGCCAATGGGGCATATAAAAACGAACACTCACGGGCAATATTCAACCGGGCATCATCAGGGTACGCCTGCAAAGTCCTCATTATCTGCATTTGCTCCGCAATGATGATCAGAATCACCCTGACATCTTCTGCGAAGGTCAGCAATAGTTTCCTGAAATTTTCCGATTCCAGGGAAGCACTCCTGGCATACAGCTCGCGAACGCGCAATAATCCGGAAATCACGGGGCCGACCGGTGTCCTGAACCGGGTTTCGATGTCTTCCACACGAATCTGATTGTCTCTTACCATTTCGTGCAACAAAAAAGCCAGGGCGGCAGTTTTACCCAAACCAACTTCTTCGAGTATTATTTCAGCTACATTGAGTTTATACAATACCGGGTCGCCGGGATGTATTGATTTTGTGGAAACATGCAGGTAATACTGCTTAAATATGCGTCTTAACTCTAACCTTTCAGCATGAGAGAATAATTTCTCATGTGATTTAACAAATCGTATATATGACTGAGCAACAGTAGATTGATTTGACATTGCGTGCAGGATAAAAGTTTGATTAACACAAAAACAGCATAGTGCAAATATACGACAGATTTACCAAGAATAAGAGACAGAAGCCCGATTTTTGAAGAAATTCAACGAAATATAACAGACAAGATAAAATAAATCAAAAAAACCTATGATATTCTTGGGAAGATTGGATTTTCTTTTTAAATTTGCATGCTCAAAAGTTATTGGAGCAGGGTTGACTTATTCAACTAATTACAATTAATCCAAAGAGATGAAACGTGCATCAAAAGTTAAAACCAATTTTTAATGAACGTTTTTTAAGACCGGAAAAAATTAAAATTTCATATGAAAACAACAATCAAAATTCTACTGTTCGTTGCTATTGGAGTGCTTACATATTTATGTATCATGAGCATCCTTACTCCCATTAAGTTTGAACGTGAAAGAGCACAAAGAGAGAAGGTCGTAATCGAATCACTTATCAATTTGAGAACTGCTCAGATTGAACACAGAGATCAAAAGGGTTATTATACCGGAAGTCTGGACTCTCTGATTACCTTTATCAAAACAGGGAAAAAGAAAGTCGTTCTCAAAGAAGGTGTATTAAGTGACGCGCAATTACTTGCCGGTTTAACCGAAGCCAAAGCTGCTGCTATCGTGCGCAGGGGAAATCAACGTGAAATTACGGAAAACGGACTTGAAGGATTCCGTCGTGATACAACCACAGTTTCACTGGTGCGGGCTTTGTATGATAACAAATTCACTCCGGAACAACTGGAAAATTTAAAATACATTCCTTTCACGGAACAAGTTGTTTTTGAAATGGATTTAAACAATGGTTATGTAAGTTCAAATGGTATTTCAATCCCATTGTGTGAGATCCGTGCACCATACAGAACTTTCCTCTTCGATGTTAATCGTCAGGAAACATTAAACCTGATTGATTTGCAGGAAAAATTAGAAAAATATCCCGGTTTAAAAGTAGGAGCTGTAAACGAGCCTAACAACTTTGCCGGTAACTGGGAATAATAATCCGTTACACGGGGAGATATGCATATAAACCTCACCGATAAGTCATACAGTTTATCCATCCGGATGTCTCCGGATGGATTTTCTTTATCTGTATACTCAGAAGATAATAAAGTACTGTTTTCAGAACGTCACGACACGGGCGATACTGATTTGAAACAACTTTTAGATTCTGTATGCGGTTCATTACCCGATATTCAATCAGTCAGCCTGATAATTGTAACAGATGTTTATACGCTGATTCCTGCCATTCATTTTGATCAGGACAAAGCAAAAGATTTTCTTCAGCTGCAACATCCCATTTTGACAGATGCGTCACAAGTTCTTTACACATATTACAAACATGCCGACGCCATGCTCATTTATGCTTTCAACAAGCAGTCCATCAAAGCTGTACAAAATATTTTTCAACAGATAAACATACAACATCATCTGCATCAACTGATCGAAGAACATCAGAATATAACAGGAGAACAAGTATCACTTTGGATAAGACCAGAGAAAATTGACTGTCTGGCTTCCCGCGGTAACAACATACAACTATTCAACAGTTATCCCTGGCAAACCGAGGAAGACATTATTTACCACGTACTGAACATTTTACATCATTTGCACTTCAACCACGAAACAACAAAAATTACAATCTACCGGGGAAACGACATCGGCACATATCCTGACGATACACTGAGTAACTATATTCCATTGATTAATATTAAAAATATTCCGACAGATATATGAGAATCATCAGTGGGAAATTCAAGGGAAGACGCATACAAGCAAGCTCCAAAATCACAGCAAGACCAACAACTGATTTTGCCAAAGAAGGATTATTCAATTTATTAAATAACAGGATTGACTTTGAAGGAATCCGCATGCTGGACTTATTTGCAGGTACAGGGGGTATCGGCATCGAGTGCATTTCGAGAGCATGCAGAGAAGTTGTCGCCGTCGAATTAAACGACAAACACGGAGCTTTTATCCGCAAGGTTTGCAGTGAATTGAAAATCGACAATTATTTTCTTCATAAAGCGGATGTATTCAGATTTATACCGGTTTGTCACAGTA
>JARKQF010000010.1 GCA_029973975.1 Paludibacter sp. | reverse complement strand
TAAAGATTCCTGACTCACATCAGTGTTTATATACTCTAAAACTACCTGCAATTTTAACTCGTCCGTTAATCTGTTTACTTTTCTTCGCATAATCCTGATTTTTGTTTACTTTTTTGTAAACTTATTTCAGGACTAGACATAGCTATTAGTTATTCACTCTCCGCTCTCCGCTCTCCGCTCTCCGCTCTCCGCTCTCCGCTTTCCGCATTATACGTTTTCCTCCCCAACAAATAATAATTCAAAATCACGCTTTTCCTTGCAATTTCTGGAACGTGTATTTGGGTGGTTTTCTGCAAATTCTCTTTGCGCTTGCTTTTAAATGAGGATAACATTTTGCGGAAATCTACTCTTGCTTTGAAAACAGCTTTGGCGTTTTGCGGTTTTCCGGTAACAAAAAACTGAAAAGCAGCTAAGTAGTCCATAAAAAATCGCAGGAAGAGCACCGGAAACAGTTGCTTCTGAGGAAGATTCTTATATAATAACAACAGGTTATTCCTAAAATTCAGATAGGTTTTCCGGGGATGTTCAACGTGTAATGTTCCACCTCCCACATGATACACTTTGCTTTGAGGAACGCAAACAATCCGGTATCCCCGGCTTTTCAGTCGCCAGCACAAATCAATCTCTTCCATGTGAGCAAAAAAATCATCGTCGAAACCACCTTCTTTCTCAAACACTTCAGCCCGGATTACCAGACAAGCTCCGGTTGCCCAGAACACATCACACACTTCGTCATATTGTCCGCGATCTTCTTCTGTCACCGCCAAAACACGACCACGACAAAAAGGATAACCCAGCATATCGATAAAACCTCCGGCAGCTCCGGCATGTTCGAAATGAGTACGCTTGTGGTACGATAATATTTTCGGCTGACAGGCAGCCACATCGGGATGTTGTTGCAGATATCCCAGCAAAGGTTCCAGCCACCCCGGCGTAACCTCAACATCAGAATTCAGAATGACATAGTAATCTGCCTCTATCTGAGCCAAAGCGCGATTATAACCTTCAGCAAAGCCGTAATTGCGATTGAGTAACAGAATCTTGACTTCCTGAAAATACTTGCCCAATATCAAAAGAGAATTATCCGTCGAACCATTATCCGCCACATAAATATCCACATCAGACGAAGTGGTATATTCTCTCAATACCGGAAGAAACTGCTGAAGGTAATGCGCTCCGTTCCAGTTCAATATGACAATTGCGGTTTTCAAACTGCTGCTTTTTTACTGTGTTTCCAACGATTATGTGACCAAAGCCAAAACTCCGGCCGTTCCTGAATACTTTGTTCCAGCATCTGCATGAACCTGGTTGTTATTTCATGTTCCTCTGTAGCTGCCGGATCAGTCGTTATAGGCAGAAAAGTACCATGATAATATCCTCTCTTTACTCTTTTAACATCGAGATAGTAAACCGGATAACCATATTTTCTGGCTAATTGTTCTGTCCCGAGAAATACCGGAGTATCCTGATTCAGAAACTGCATTCTGTAACGGATGTGTCTGGCTTTCGGGCTCTGATCGGCAATCATACCAAAAACACCCGTAACACCTTTCTCCTTCATTTCGAGAATGCTTCTGATCAGATTATTTCTTTCTATATTAATAGCCCCGTATCGACTTCTTAACCGGAGCATCAGACGATCGAACCGTTTATTTTTCAGGCGTTGATAAATCGGACTGGATTGAATCCATCCGGGCATAAACAACGAGAACACAACATTCCATTCCCAGTTACAATAATGCCCCATCATAATCATCACGCTTTTCCCTTCTTCCGCATGCCTAATCAGCAAATCCAGATTTTCAAAACTCATACGTTTCTTCATCTCTTTCTTGGGAGCATGAAATTGCCGGATGATTTCTACCATCAGGTCACAAAAAAAATGATAGAATTTTTTCTCTGTTTCTGCTATTTGTCTGGACGAATAATCAGGAAATGCATTTACCAAATTGCATCGCACCACTTTTCTCCTGTAACGGGCAACATGGTAAACAAGCGGGAACATCAGGTCGGAGAATACATACAACACCCGCATCGGGAGCCAGGAGACGGTCCAGATCAAAGCATAAAAAATATAATACATCTGATTAAGAATAAATACTAATTGTAAATTCCAATGGACTTACCATATTCATATTCACCTTCCAGTATCAGGCTGATTTCGTCATCGGTAATTTCCATTTTATCTTTCTTAGCACATTTCTTCAAATACAAGAACATATCTTCTTCATCGATGTTAGCTTCTTCGGCAGTATCTTCCTGTATCAAACCTTTTTCGTCATAATACTCGTAGATTACATCCAATACATATTCCACCTTGGTGTCGGAAATGGTAGCCCTCGAAGCAGCGGGGATATGATTCAGGATAAACTTAACGGCTTCATCTTCATCATAAACCAGCAAATCGTCTTCTTCTGTTTTCATGTTGTATGGGTTTAAAATTTACAATTCAAAGATACGGGTTTTTCTGATGTATCAATACAATTCGACAATAAAAAATAAACTAAAGTTTGTATATTAATTCCATATATTTAAAAAAAAATCTTATTTTTGAACGGTAAAAACATTCTTGTGATAAGAATAAGTATCAATCTTTGTAATAAAAGAACAACCATGAAAGTAGGATTAATTGGCTTTGGCAAGACGGGCAAAGCTGTTGCTTCGGCAATATTGAAGAACGAGAATTTTGAATTGGAATGGGTGCTAAGGAAATCACCCAGACAGGAAGACCGGTTAATTGCCGACATCCTCGAAATCGACAGCGACAATCAGGGGCGCGTATATTCCCTGCACAACAACAAAATCGAACCTTTTCTCGACACACATCCGGTAGATATTATCATTGATTTTTCGTCTGAAAACGGCATCTTCACATACGGTAAAGCCGCTGCGGAAAGAAAAATTAAAATTATTTCTGCTGTTTCTCATTACAACGAAGAACAAGAGGCATACCTGAAACGTTTGGGTGAATATACCACGGTGTTTTGGTCACCCAACATTACCCTGGGAGTCAACTACCTGATTTTTGCCGCGAAGGTATTAAAGAGTATTGCTCCTTTTGTTGACATTGAAATTGTGGAAGAACATTTCAAACATAAAGACGGTGTTTCAGGAACTGCTGTTAAAATTGCAGATGCTCTCGGATTAAAGAAATCGAAAATTAATTCGGTTCGTGCCGGTGGTATCGTTGGCAAACATCAGGTAATTTTTGGTTTCAAATACCAAACCATCAGGCTGATTCACGAATCTATCTCAAGAGAGGCCTTCGGAAACGGGGTAATTTTTGTGGCCGAAAACATTCATGACAGAGAAAAAGGATTCTATCAGTACGAAGATATTTTCAAACCATTTCTTACAGATAAAATATGATGACAATTAAAACATTTACGTTCAACCCGATACAGGAAAACACTTACGTAGTACATGATGAAACAGGAGAGGCAATCGTTATCGATGCCGGTTGCTATTTTGAAAATGAAAAGAAAGCGTTGCAGGCTTACATCGATGACAATAAACTGAAACTGGTTAAGGTTCTCAACACCCACCTGCATTTCGACCACCAATTCGGCAATAGATTTTTATTCGAAACCTACGGTATAACTCCCGAAGCGCATATTGGCGACGAATTTCTACTGAAAAGAGTGGTTGCCGGTACGGTAATTTACGGTTTTCCGGTACAGGAAGATGCTCAGCCCATCGGAACTTACCTGCAGGAGAATCAGGAAATCAGTTTTGGAAATACAGCTCTGAAAACTATTCATGTACCGGGACACAGTCCGGGACATCTTGTTTTCCACAACGAAAAAGAACATGTTTTGTTTGCCGGCGATGTATTGTTCAACGGCTCTATCGGGCGCACCGACCTCGAACAGGGCGATTACGGCATGCTGATCCGCAACATCACCGAAAAATTATTGATTTTACCTGATGAAACGGTTGTGTATCCCGGACACGGACCATCGACCACCATCGGCAAAGAGAGGGTTTCAAATCCATATCTTTAGTCACCGGCCTCAACCGGGACAAAGTTACATGCCCTACTTCATCAATCTCCTGATCTTACAATATCCCGATCCGGCAGGCATATTACCCGGAACCGGGATATTAGTATTTCAGACCGTTTGTTGCAGGAAAATATTAATTATCTTTGCAAAAATTCTAAGACTATGACTACAACCGTAATTTATTTTTTCTCTGCGATTAACCTGATACTGGCGCTGATGATGGTATTTTATAACTGGAGAATAAACAAAAACGTTATTTTTCTGGCAGCGTTTTTCGTATTGCTGGCGCTCGAATCAAGCATGGTCAGCTCATTCAATTTTGGCGGAAACGTGACTTTTTATACTGTCTTATTCATCATTGCTCCGGTTTACTTTCTCAAAGCTCCTATGCTGTACTTCTTCGTGCGCGGCATCGTAAACGACCGGTTCTACATGAAGAAAAGCGACATCCTGCATTTTATCCCGTTTTTTCTCCATCTGCTGGCAAACATGCCTTTTCTGTTGATGTCGTACGACGAGCAATATCAAATTACGGCCAACATCATGCAAAATTTTGATTATTACCGTCAACTCAGATTCTCTTTATATCCCATAACATGGAACAACGCAGGACGGGCAATTCAACTGTTCATTTATATTATTGCCTGCTTAATAATGATGCGGCGGGTGCGTTTCAGATATCTCCGGCTGAAAGGGCAGATTAAATATCAATACCGGTATACGACACAACGAATCTTCGTAATACTCATCCTGGTCTTCCTGATTGCTACCACTTCGGTAATCCTGAACTACATGTTCGCACTTCAGCTCGACACAACAAGTCTGATTGATACCATGTACGCCATTCTGTATACGATGGTATATGCATACTTCTTCATCCCCGTTTTTGTCATCCTGAGTCCTAAACTGTTATACGGGTTACCATACCTTGAAACCAGTCATGTGTCGGCTACACAATTTGAAGAAGGAACAGATGACAGCTCTGAAAAAACTGATACCAGAGCCCCAAAACAACACCTGTCAACCGAATATTACAATGAATTGGCAACCAGGATACTGGAATACATTGAGTCGGAAAAACCTTATCTGGACCCTGATTTTCAGATAAAAGACATTTGTACTCATTTTGTTATTCCACAACATCACGTACACTATTGTCTCAATGAAATTTTGCATACGGATTTCCACGAACTGAAAACCGAGAAAAGAATCACGTATGCCAAAACCATCATGAAGAAAATCAAAAACCCGGTTAAACCGGAAGACGCAGGCATTGCATCCGGATTTTCAACAAATAAAAGTTTTAATATCGCTTTCCGAAAATACACCGGCATTACACCTGAGCAATGGATGAAAGAGCAAACAACGATTAAAGACTGATACGTTCAGCTGTTATCCTGACATGTAGGAATATGGATGCAGAATTGATAAATTTCTCCGTTGACTCAGTAGTATAATATTTCGTTACACCTTTCTTCGTGCATTTGGTATCCATCTCAGGATGTCGCTCCAGATATAATTTCAAACTGCGGGCGACAATTTCTCCCTGCGAAATGATTTTGATACGAGGTGGTAAATAACGGCGAATGGTCGGCACAATCAGCGGATAATGGGTACATCCCAGCACAACGCTGTCGATTTGAGCATCTTTTTTCAACAGATTACGAATGTTTTGCTGCACAAAATACGCGGCTCCTTCTGAAAGGTGTTCATTGTTTTCTATCAACGGCACCCACATCGGACAAGCTTCCGTGGTTATCCTGATATCAGGAAAGATCTTATGTGCTTCGATAGGATACGAATCCGACTGCACGGTTCCCGGAGTAGCAAAAATACCCACATGTCCGGTTTGAGTCACCTGATCAAGCACTTCCACAGTCGGACGAATCACACCCAACACCCTTCTACCCGGATCGATACGAGGCAAATCGACCTGCTGAATACTGCGCAGGGCTTTTGCTGAAGCTGTATTACAGGCCAGAATCACCAGGTGGCAACCCATCTCAAATAACTTGTTGACACATTCAAGGGTATATTGATATACCACATCAAAAGATCGTGTTCCGTAAGGCGTGCGGGCATTGTCGCCCAGATAAATATAATCATATCCGGGCATTACTTTCCGGATTTCTTCCAAAATGGTGAGCCCGCCGTAACCGGAATCGAAAACTCCTATCGGCCCGGGTTTTATTCCTTCGTTTGATATTTCCATTTAATTGCGTTTGTCAAGTCCCCACATCAGTTTACTTTTCAACGAATCGAAAAAAGTATGATTCAGCTGTTTGGCTACCCTGATTTTATAGTCAGCCTTCGAAATGCGTATTTTCACTTCCTGCTCCAGCACCATCGTTCGTCCGTCCATCGTCACCAGATAACAACCATTCCGGCTGAAAACTTCCAGATCAACAACCCAGTCATCGGGAACCACCAGCGGGCGTACGGTCAGACTATGCGACGCAATCGGCGAAAGAATGATATTTTGAGCCTGTGGTACCATCAGGGGGCCGCCCACACTCATCGAATAAGCCGTCGAACCCGTTGGCGTGGCAACAATCAGCCCATCGGCATGATAAGAATGTATAGCTTCTTCATTCAGATAGGTATTGATACTGATCATAGAAGAACTATCCTGTTTCAACACCGAAACCTCGTTCAACACAAAAGGATAATCTACAACCCGGTCATCTGAAAAATCTACTTTCAACAAAGTTCTTTCTTCAATATTGATTTGATTTTGCATGATGGCATCCAGCGCTTTTTCCACGGCATTGACCGGAACATCAGCCAAAAAACCCAGCCTCCCGGTATTGATTCCCATAATTGGTATGTTTTTTGAACCGATACGCGCCGCGGTACTCAGGAAAGTCCCGTCGCCACCAATACTCAATGCGATGTCAGCATGAAAATCATCACCGGTAATCAGTTGCTGTTGGTTGAGTTGAATTACGGAATGTTCCGTACAATAGGCGTACAGTTCTTTGTCAAGCAACAAAGCAACTTTCCTGGTATTGAAATAACTGAATATTATTTCCATGATATTCAGTACGGTCGGACGAAAAGTGTTTCCAAAGATGGCTATGGTCATATTTTTTTTGTTCGCTTTTTTCGCTTATTTTTGTGCATCATAAACACGATAAAGCAATGCAAAGGAAATACAATAATATCGAATTTGCAAATTTTTAAACCGAATGACAAAACTTAGTGTAAACATCAATAAAGTTGCTACCATCCGCAATGCAAGAGGAGGCAACATTCCGGATATATGCCAGATTGCATCAGACTGTGAACGGTTTGGCGCTCATGGCATTACAGTTCATCCACGACCCGACGAAAGACACATCCGTTATCAGGATGTCAGGGATTTAAAACCCATTCTTACCACTGAATTCAACATCGAAGGGTATCCTTCAAACGGCTTTCTGGAGCTGGTAAAATCGATAAAACCACATCAGGTAACCCTGGTTCCGGATCCTCCCGGGGCGCTGACTTCGAACGCCGGATGGGACACTATTCAACATCAGGATTTTCTGAAAGAAATTATTACCGATCTGAAAAAAAACGGCATCAGGGTATCTGTTTTTATCGATACAGATATCAGGAATATTGAATCCGCTGCAAAAACGGGTGCCGACAGGGTTGAGTTGTATACCGAACCTTACGCATCCGAATACCTGATTAACAGGGAAAAAGCAATTGTACCTTTTATTAAGGCAGCCGAAAGTGCCAGAACCTGCGGACTCGGACTGAATGCCGGGCACGATTTAAGTCTGGTAAATCTGAAATACCTGATTGAACACATTCCGTGGATCGATGAAGTATCCATCGGACATGCGCTGATATCCGACGCGCTGTATTTCGGACTGGAAGAAACCATCAAAAGATATAAAGATCAACTTAAATAACAACAACATCTATTAAAAATGAATAATTTAATGCTTATTTTGCTTCAGACCAACCTGGTGGAAGAACCCATGGTTGCAGCGACGACAACAAGTAAAATGAATTTGTGGACCATGGCAACATACGGCGGTCCGATTATGATTGTCCTTGCAATCATGCTTATCGTTGCTATTTACATGTTCATCGAACGTTTGATTACACTGAAACAGGCGCTGGAAGAAGATAAATCTTTCATGAACCGCATCCGGGATTACATCTATGACGGTAAAATCGATGCCGCCCAGAAACTCTGCAGGGAAACCAATAACCCCATTGCCAGAATGGTTGAGAAAGGAATCAGCCGGCTTGGCCGCCCCATGAATGACGTGCTGGTTGCTATCGAGAACGTGGGTAATCTGGAAATTGCCAATCTCGAAAAAGGGCTGGTAATCATGGCTTCCATTTCCGGTGGCGCTCCCATGTTGGGTTTCCTCGGAACGGTGACGGGTATGGTGACTACATTCTACAATATGTCGCTTAACAACACAGGAACAATTCAGCTTGTCGACCTGTCGCAGGGTATGTACCAGGCCATGGTAACAACTATCGGCGGTCTTATTGTAGGTATCATCGCGTATTTCGGTTACAATTATCTCGTTTCGAGAGTCGACTCTGTAGTGCGCAAATTAGAAGCCAGAACGATGGAGTTCCTGGACTTGTTGAATGAACCGGCGTAGAATAGCGGTTAGTGGTTAGTGGTTAATTGTAAAATCGTAAATAAAAAATATGGCTTTAAAGAAAAGAATAAAGGCTGAAGCTGGTTTTTCTATGTCATCGATGACCGACATCATCTTTCTGTTGTTGTTGTTTTTCATCATGGCATCGACCATGTCGTCGCCCAATGACATTAAACTCGACTTACCGGAAAGCAGGGCAAGCTCATCGACCCGCTCGGTGGTTGCCAAGGTCTCAATCGACGGCAACGGCAGGTATTTCGTAGCCAAAGGAACTGCCCGCCCGACGCAAATTGCACCGGAAATGCTCGAGTCCTACATCATGGAGATGGTGGCGCAGGACTCTACAACCTATATCGCCCTGCATGCCGACCAACAGATTGCATACAAGGAAGTTGTCAGGGTACTCGACATTGCCAATCAGCATAAACTTAAATTGGTTGTAGCTACCAAAGCATCAGGGAAATAAGATGAACGAGCTCAGAAACGATAAAAAAATGAAGAAATCCGAATTATATGCTTACATCGGAACAGCTATCAGCGGGATCATCATCCTGCTCATCCTGTTCTTTGTCATGTTGCCCGGATTGAAAAAAACCGAGGATGGCGGGATCATGATCAGTTTCGGAGAAACCTTTGATGGCGGCGGTGCCGTGGAAACTCCTTCACAGAGCGTCAAACAATCATCCCCTCCTAAAGCGGAAATAAAAGAGGAACTGCTCACACAAAAAGATAAATCGGTGGCCATACCTGAAACCAAAAAGAAACCGGATACCCGTCCTTCCCAAACTGACGACCGCCTGAA
>JARKQF010000354.1 GCA_029973975.1 Paludibacter sp. | reverse complement strand
ATTTGTACCCGTTATGATGGTTTACATAAAATTGACTTTAAAGGTAATCTGGTTAGTTATAAGCATAATCCAGGAAGTTCTCACAGCCTTCCGGATAATTTTGTTCGTACCATTTGTGAAGATGACTTTGGAAATTACTGGATTGGACTTTTTAAAGGATTAGCAAAGTTTAACCTTGAGAAGGAACACTTTACGCTTATTGAATATGAAAAACAGGTACAACATGGCATCAGTAACTCATCAGTATGGACCATTATAAATGACAAACAGGGGACAGTTTGGGTGGGAACCTACAATGGCGGAATCAATCTTTATAATCCTAAGTATTCAATTTTTACTTTTTATGGAGCATATAATACCCCAAACTCTCTAAATGGGCCTGTTATTGGCCGTATGATTGAGGATAAAACGGGAAGTCTTTGGATTGGTGCTGATGGTGGTGGATTAAATTATTTCGACAGAAGAAATGGCACATTCACTTCATATCAGGCTAGTAAACAAAGAAACAGCCTTTCTTCCAATTACATCAAAGCCATCTGGTTAGATGAAAAAAGAAACAACTTATGGATTGGCACCCACATGGGAGGTTTAAACAAACTTAACCTGCGCACACGTACATTTACACACTTTATGTATGATGCACAAAACCCGAAAAGCATTCCTGACAATAGTATCAGAGCAATAACTCACAGAAACGACACTTTATATCTGGCGACCGGTAATACCATTGGCGTTTTTGATTTAAAATCGGAGACCTGTACCCCTATGCATTTCGACAGCATTTCACATAATAAAAAAGACATTCCCGATTTATACATTGACTCCAAAGCACGCATGTGGTTTGCTTCCTCAAATCAGGTTTTTTCACTTGATTTAAAAACGAATATTATTTCACATTATAATACACAGAATTATGTATTGTTGTTTTTTGAAGACAAGAGAAACAGAATACTGATGGGAACTAACGGAGATGGAATTTTAATCTTTAACGAGATTACACAACAGATTGAACCTTATGCAGAATTTAATCAACACTTACAATCAAAATATATCGTTGACATTAAAGAGTCGAAAGGTGGATACTATTATGTTTCGACCAATGCCGGACTTGTTGTTGTTGATAATGAACTTAAAAATTCGCAGGTTCTAAACAATACGAATGGTTTTCCACTTGAAGCACTGAATGAAAAAAGTCTGCACATTACAAATAAAAACGAAGTATTTGCAGGTGGCATCAACGGGCTGGTTTCATTCCTTGAAAAGGATTTAAATTTACCTCGTGTTGACTATGCCGTTAATATCACTGGCATCAGAATCAATAACAGTACTGTAAGTCCGGGCAACAAATCAATCATCAACACATCACTCCCTTATCTAAAAGAAATAATTCTGAAACCTAATCATTCTGTTATTACAATTCTCTTTTCGACAACCAACTACATTAATTTTTTAAAAACCAACATCGAATATCAACTCGTTGGCTTTGACAAAAACTGGATTGACGCCAACTATCAGCAAAGTATTACCTATACTAACCTGAACCCGGGAACATATATCCTGAAGTTAAGGGGCAAAAACAAGACCGATGATGGTATTTATCCTGAAAAAACAATTAAAATAACGGTATTACCTCCTTTTTATAAAACCACTTTAGCATATATCATCTATGCAGTGTTAATTTTGTTAGCTATTATTACAATTTTCAGATTCTACACATCCAAGATTCAACTCAGCACGTCTTTAGCCTATGAGAAAAGAGAGAAAAAACACATTGAAGAACTGAATCAGTCAAAGCTAAAATTCTTTACCAACATTTCACATGAATTCAGAACTCCGTTAACCCTCATTATTAATCAGATTGAAGTTATCCTGCAAATGGGACATGTTCCCCAACCCATATACGGGAAACTACTCAATGTAATGCGAAATGCAAACAGAATGAAGAAACTAATCACTGAGTTGATAGATTTCAGAAAATATGAACAGGGACATTTAAAAATGAAAGTGTCTGAGAATGAACTAATCCCTTTCTTAAATGAGATATTTTTATCTTTCAAGGAATTGGCATTAACCAAAGAAATTAACTACACTTTTGAATACAAACAACCGGACATAAAAATATGGTTTGATGTAAATCAAATGGAAAAAGTTTTCTATAATTTATTATCAAATGCATTTAAACATACACCACTAAAAGGAAATATAACCATACGGGTTGAGGAAATCGATTTCTTTGTTGTAATCTCCGTGATTGATGACGGGGTTGGAATTGATAAAAAGGTACTCGACCAGATTTTCGAAAGATTTTATCAGGTGGAAAACAGTGTACAGGACATGATAAGCAGACAAGGATCAGGTATTGGGCTGTCACTGGCTAAAGGCATTGTTAATTTACATCATGGTGAAATCGGAGTAAACAGCGAACCGCAATATGGTAGTAGATTCTGGGTTAAATTACAAAAAGGAGACAATCACTTTACCGCCGATCAAAAAATAAAGCATTACCACAAAGACGAAGAATCGATCATTGAATTATCTATTCCCGACAAAACGTTTATGAATGAAATTCTTTTTTCTCAACAGGAATCAGAATCACTCAATTCAACCATCCTCATCATCGAGGATAATGAAGAATTACTAGGGCTACTGGCAAATCTATTTGAACCTATTTATAAGGTTATCACTGCGGTAGATGGCATCGATGGATTTGAAAAAGCAGTAAAATTTCAACCTGATATTATTTTAAGTGATGTAATGATGCCAAGGCTTTCGGGGGTTGAGATGTGTTCAAAACTCAAAGCCAATTTTGATACATCTCATATTCCTGTAGTTTTATTAACTGCGCAGACTGCAGCCGATTATGTTGTTCAGGGTTTACTCATTGGCGCCGATGACTATATTGTTAAACCATTCAATCAGAAAGTATTAATTACCAGATGTAACAACCTGGTTAACTCGAGAAGACTATTGCAAAAAAAATATGCACAACAACAAGAACTCAATCCTTTAATTATTGCTACAAATTCCATCGATCAACAATTGATTGAAAAAGCAACAGCTATTGTTGAACAGCATATCGACAACACTTCTTTCGATATACATGTGTTTGCTTCCGAGTTGTGCCTCAGCCGTACTAATTTATTCAATAAGATAAAAGGAGTAACCGGTCAGACACCAAATGATTTTATAATCAACATCCGGTTAAAGAAAAGCATTTATTATTTACTGAATATGCCTGAATATTCGGTAGCCGATATTGCTTATAAAGTAGGATTTAATTCAACCAGCTATTATATTAAAAAATTCAGCGACCAGTTTGGTACAACACCTGCAAATTACAGGAAACAACACGCATAAGACTACATCTGCTTTAAACTCAAGATTACTTCATCAGAAACTTACGGTTGTGTTTTCCGAGAAGCATACTCATCAGATATATTCCGGGTATGGCTTGTAATGTCCGTTGTTCATACTGTTCCAATTCGTCCTTGAATATACATTGACCATACGTGTTAAAGATTTTCACATCCGCTTTTTCAGCATTATTTTGCTGAATAATCAAGGATGAATTTTGCTGGATAAAAGAAAAAGGATCTGGTTCAGCCGCTTTACCAACTGATGAAACAGGTTGAAAGTTTATTTCATAAACCTGTTTACGGCCGCTTTCTGCTGTTACGGTAATGATAATTTCTTGTGTTGTATGATTTTCCGTGATGGTAAGTTTTGCCCAGGGGCTATTGGGTATTGCATTAACAACAGGAAAGTTATTATTAGCATTGAATGCAACATGATAACTAAATTGATTCGGGTTAAAGTTTTCAATCTGGACACCATTCAGCCGGATTGAAACCAATGATACATCATCATCAGGCGTGTTACAGGAAGTCTTGAATTGAGAATATGCAGCTTTAGATTCCCACATATCAGATCTGAAAGGCATTGCCGGCATATCAGCTGAATTATACAAATTACAGATTGGATTTCGGGCCCAGGCATACCGAACAGCAACCGGTTTTGTAACTACGCTACTTGTAACTACAACTGTACTGTCATTAATTATTTCAGCTTTTGCTGATTTAAAACTCTTATCAATACCACTTAAAATGAAACCATTCAAGGCAGTTTCTCCGGATTTTATTTTCAACCCATCCCCATAATTTCTAAAATACAGATAAACAGAATCGTTTTTAAACTTATATTGATTGATTACGGGTCCTTCCGACAATATTTTTTTACCATAAGTTTGTTTCAGTGCTATCCTGGCCAGCCGTTCACCAACCGGTTTCTTGTTACGGGGATGTGCACGGACATTGGCATCTGGATTAGTTGCCTCTTCGTTGGTATCAATGATTACAGCCATACCCGTATTGGCAACCGTTTTATCGTACAATAAGAACTCCTGCTGTTCCCTTATGTCCACCCAATTATATTCATCATAAAAAGCTGGTGTCGAATAATTATACATCTGAACATAGTAAAATGGTAAATCGCCCTGATTCCATAACGAACGCCAATCCTCGATCAGCATTTTCATCATGTACCGGTATTCTTTTGCCCGTTTTGTGTTACTTTCTCCCTGATACCAAACAAATCCTTTTAGTGGAATCCCTTTTAGCGGATTGATCTGACCATTGTAATTCACCGAGTGAGAATTCAATCTGTCCAATTCTTCCAGGTAATCTTTTCTGCCTGCGACCTTGCAGTACTGTGGTTCGGTAAACTTCCACGGACTGATCCATGTTTCGATTTCGGTTCCTCCTCTATATGATTGGATGATTCCGATGGGAATTTGTGTCTCTTCCTGAATATAACGTGCAAATACATAAGCCACGGCGGAAACATTATCTCCAACAAATTGACTGTTACATACGAACCAGGGTAAAGATGTTTTATTGACCTTTTCTTGTGGTTCTGTTGCTGCATTATAACTTGTTTTAAAAGAACGAATCAGAGGATAGTTGTTGGCTTCCCGGATATATTGATCTGCTTCCAGCAAATGATTAACTTTCTTTTCCATATTTGACTGGCCTGCAGCAAACCAGACATCACCAACCAAAACATTTTTTAAAATATGCAAAGTTTCCGGATACTCCTGCAAACTAAATCTCAACTCACAAGGTTCGATGGCAACCTGTTGAGCAGGCAGGCAGGTCGTCCACGTACTGTCTGCATCAACACCAACCTTTGTTTGATATTTTTTGTTTTGACTACTAAACTCAATCATCACGGTATCTCCGGGAGTTGCCCAACCCCAAAACTTAAGCGGCACATCACGCTGGAGAACCATGTTTGAGCTAAAAAACACAGGTAACTCCAAATAACGGACTGTTATCGCCTGTACTGTCTGATTAATACTCATTAATATAAAAATAAACAACAATACTTTTAATACATTTAAATCTGTCTTCATGATTTTTTAATGAATTAGTACCTTCTCAACAATGGATGCCGAATCTGGAAATTGAATTCTGAGTAAATAAAATCCTTTTGTATTAATATTTATTTTAGCCTGCTTATTTACATTAACAACCCCTTGGGTTATCCCTTGCATGTTGTAAATAATCACCTCAGCAGTTTCTGTTGTTATCATAATTCCTCCTTCTACAGGTATTAACTTATAAGGTGGATTCTTTTTTATCGTATTAATACCAGTGCTTTTATTTGACTGAAAAACCCTCACTGAGAAATTATCTGTCCAAAAATTAAACTGAAGAGAACCAGAATATTTATGAGAAAAACCAAAAAATCCCATTGAAGTACGGGTATGAATATCATCCGTAATCATGCCGGCAAAAGAATATGGTAAAGTCTCATCCAGCGGTTCTTCAAAAGCACCGTTCGATACCGCACCAAAGTCGATTCTGTCGTATAACTTCCAAGAGTTTGTCCCGGGGACAAAAACAACCTTTATACTCGCATATACCCTGTTATCACTTAAGGTTTGACCATGCTGAAGCACTGTAATATTGGAAGCCTTGGTTATTCCACCGGTAAATCGTACCAACCTGTAATTCATCGGTGAGGCTCCTCCGTTGATAATCGCATAACCATCGGCAGTTGACAGATCTGATGAGCTTGCCGCCAGAATTGTGGCAATTCCTCTTGTCGAAGCATCATCTATACCAGATAATCGTCCATTGTAATTATGGCGCATATTGAATGTCCATACCACGGAATCTGCATCCGTAGATGCTAAAACCGGATTAAACGGCGCCGAAAATACAGCCGTACTTCCCATTACCTGAGACCGGGCATTCTCGCCTGTAACAATCGGTAATTTCAACAAGTCACCATCAATAAACGGTGTTGCCGTACCAGAACCGGTAATGTTGTAGTTTGTCGCCGGATTCCCACCGGGAGATAAACCTGCACGGTTGAAATTATCAGTAAAAACTGTTATCTCTTCTTCCTGCTGATCAGGATCCAACACGGTCACCCTGATCTGGGTACTCATGTTATTATATTGTGCCGTAATCACATCTGTTCCGGTTGCTGTAGCTTTAAATGTACCTCCGGTAAGCGTACCAATCGAAGATGAACCCGACAGTACCACCTGTTGCAAGTTTTTGTTCAGGATGTTTCCATATTGATCATAAGCAATAAAAAAGGGTGTAACTGTCTCGCCAGGATAAATGTAGAGACAAGGATTATAAGGCTGTATGCTTGTAATAATATCGGAAGACGGAGCGGAGGAAACTGCAAACAAACTGTTGGCAACAGCACGTTCCGTCGGATCACTATAATCATTCACCGGACCAAACTCTTTAATATACATGGAGCTTGAGCCACCACCATCCATATTAAAGGCAGTGTAAGCACCGGCACTTCTCATCAGGTAAGCTAATTGTTTGGTAGTTGCGCCTGCGGAAACACCACGACCGTCGACCACACAAAAAATCACTTCGCTTTTATCGGCTGAATATCCGATTGCTGTTCGTGGATGCAGGTCGGACCACACCTGTCCGGTTTCAATGACCCCTTCATTTAATAAGACTTTACGATAATCACCACCAACCATTTGAGAAACATTATACTTACGATCTCCCATTTCCATATCCAGTGAAATTTGAATTTCATCGTTCACCGACAAGCTGTTTAGTTTGGTAGCTGCGGTACCATGTCCGGATAATACTGCATATCCGGCAGGAATAGCTGTTCCTCCTTTATTTTGATGAATGACTTGTACTTCTGCCCTTATCGCTTTACTAACAGCCCAGCTTTCTCCGGATTTTAACTTCACCACTACTTCAGTGCCAAACTGATTTGTCCGGGTCGTTTTACCATTATATTGATTGTATAGAATAAGCTGATCTGTTTCCCGCAAGTGATTAACCCCATCAATTGTCCAGGTTTGATCACCGTATTTTACACTTCCATTATATGTCATCACACCAATAACCGGGACTTTATCATCCTCAAAAGCAATGATTTTTCTGTCTGACACGGGCACTTTTACAACCTCATCCTCCACCACACAACCTCCGAGTGGATAACCAATGTAATCACTTACATTATAAAAATCCGCATTAGTACCGGCAAAATAAACCGCGCCCGCTCCCGACTTGCGTGCTGCTAATGAAGATGGTCGTTCACCTCCATAGATGGAATCACGTCCTAAGGCAGCCTTAAATGATACGTATGGGTTTGAAGTATCTACTTTTAAGAAATACACATCCAGTCTGTTAGCAGCAGTCAATTTTAGTTTTACATACTGAGTACCCGGACCTGCTGTAAAATTGGCTATGGTATCAATACGATACATTGTTCCATCAATCAAAAGTTTTGTTGACTGTAATCCATTGACTAAAACTATAAAGAAACACAGGAATAGTATCTTTTTCATGGTTCTATATCCATTAAGATTCAGAACATGCATTAAAAATTACTGTCATGTTCTGAATCTATACTCTTTTATCGAATTTTACTGTACGAGAATTTTATGTGTTACATTTTGATCCTGCTGAACAAAAGAAAGTAAGTAGATTCCTTTCTCTGCCTGAATATCAACCGACTGAAAGGCATCCAGTTTTCCATGACACCTAATATGTCCAATCATGTCTGTCAGATAAAACAACAAGCTTTTATCCTTATTGATAATACTCATTCCTTGTGGTCGAGATAAAACTGTAGGACTATCTGTTTGATTTATTTTACCTGTTGAAGATGTCGTGAATACTTTATTAATCAATTTTTCAGCATAGCGCTCTCCCAACAAAATCGCACTTGGAGCATCAAAATGCGGATCTGATTCATTTATAAGAGGAGTACAACCTTCAGCCGAGATCCAGTCACTGTTTTGAATACGACCGGAAATAGTTCGAATAGAGTCATTAAAAACGGTAGAACCGGTTCCTCCGCCACGCCAGTAGGCAATTTCACCGGCGACAAAAAACAAGTCAGGTTCTTTGAGATCACTCCTAAAACTTTCAACCATGATTTTCAACCGGGTCAGATAACTGGCCGGATAACTACTATCCCCTTCCCCCTGATGCCAAATGATTGCACGGAATTTCCCGAATTTTTGCGCCTCTTTTGCTCGCTTGATGGTTCCATCGTAATTAGATTTTCCGGGTTGATACCAGGTTGACAAAGCTGAACCTCCCTGCGCATTAACAACAAACGCAATGGGTTTACCCGTATGTTTCTGAACATTTAAAGCACAGGCATACGAAGGTCCCAGTTTTTGAATACTGATGTCCTTACGAATATTCGAATATTTATTCAATGGATTGGCAGCAATCTCCATCCCTCCTGCAGGCGTTAACAAATATACATTGTCCATCGGAGCGGCGTAAGCATCATAAGGAGCACGTCCGGCCATATTCGACTGACCGATTGCCAACACCAAATCCAACTCAGGTAAACGGATAAATTCAACCCGATAAGTCTTTGTATTAACCCCGTCACCCGAGGTTACGTTGATGATAGTTGTACGATTCACCACAGGGTCAGCCGGATCAATTGAAGTTGCATTCACGATGTTTGCAACAGCTGTTGGTTCATTTACATCCACCCGCACTTGCGGAACAGCAACTTCAGTATAAGGTAAATAAATCACATAATCTGTTTTTTCCTTGTCAAAAAACTCTAATGAACTTTCATTTAATAGGATGTCGGCTAAACGTGCGTCATTTGGAGGAGGAAGCATCTCAAAAATAATCGAATATGTTAATACATCCACATCTTTGCTGATGATTACTTTAGCAGTTCTTTCTTCTTCACTGCCCGTCAGACTCGTTGCCTGAATGATGTTCATGGAAACATCGTTGTATTTTGAACTTGCGCTCACAACCGGAATCTCACCTATACTGGACGGAAATTTGTATACATAGCGATAAGATGTTTCTGAGAAGTTGATAACTGATACGCCATTTACCTTTATATCCGAGGCTTTGAGCGATTCCATATTCTTTTCTTTAACAAGCAGATCGGGAGAAAAACCACTTTCATTCTCTTTTGAGTGAAATTCTACAATTACTCCGGAAGTACCAGCTTTCACTGAATTTCTTTCCTGCAACCTGAAAGAGATATATTTTTTTCCTGCAGACAGTGAATCCGTTAGATATTTTGTGAGATTTTCTCCTGAGAACTCAATGTAGCGAGCAGACAAAGCCTCTCCGGCGGGTACAACAACACTTGCCAAAACCGGGGAACTGATTTCTGGTCCCAATCGTTCTGAAAGATTATCATAAGTTATGTCATCTTCCGACCATGAATTCAACTGCACCGGGTAAAGATCAAATATATGATCCTGATCGCCACCAGCAGGGAAACCATTTGTAAAAAGCCTTAACTTAACTGTTTCAATAAAAGGAGACAGATAAGTCAGATCAAATTTCAAATAAGAAACACGCTGATAAACTGAACTTGTAGAATGGTATGAATAAAATAAATGTTCCATACCCCTCATCACATTAACACCTCCATTTCCATAAATATAGGTATCATCTGTCGGAACAATTCGTTTATCTGTATTTTGATAGGTTCTTACCATAAAATTATCAACATCCATATTCGTGTCAGCACTGTAAGATTTACTATTTATGAAAAAACCAAAATAGGACATGGAAGTATTGACATAAGTATCATCAACTGCAGAGCCCGAAAATGTAAATGCGCCCTGTGCCGGATCAGCAAAAGCGGTCCCATCATTTCTACCGTATAACTTCCAGGTGTTGGAACTTTTAATATAGGTTACACGAATACTCGGATAGGTATTTGCATCACCGGGTAAACCATTAATAATGTCTGTGAACTTGGCATCAGCATCCAGTCCGTTTGTAAATTTTGCCAAACAGAAACTTCTGGTACCACTAACGCCACGACATATTATGGCATATCCATTAGCTGAGGCGTAGTCAGCCGCATCTGCCAAAAGTACCGTTGCCATACCATACGAACCATCATCAAACCCGGCAATATAAGACCTGTTTGTTCTCATATTGAAAGTCCACACCACTGAATCAGCATCCGATTCGTTTAGTTTTGATGCAAAAGGGGCAGCGTAAACCGACAAATCACCGAACACTCCATTTCTGGTAACAGAGCTTTTGGGTGTCGTCACCCGCATTTTACCTGAATTATACTTTGCATCAACAGGTGTAGTGCCTGAAATGGTCTGTTTTAAAAAAGTGTAAGTTGTGGTTGGTGTTCCTCCTGAGAGATTGGAACCTTCAAAATCATCCGAAAACACAATGGTGCCTACTGCTGTTTGAGCAACAAGACCAAATGAAATAAGTAGAACAAAGACGATACTGGTAAATAACTTTCTCATATTAATACGAATTTAACTATTTTGTTAGTTGATGTACAAAACAACAGATAAAAAAGAAAACGTTGCAACACATTAAAATATTAAATTATTCAAATGTATTGCAACGAATCACACGTTAACCAAACTATTGAATTAAAACTTTTTCGATACCCGAACGTCCATCAGGTAATGCAACCTTTAAAATATACAATCCTTTATTCGGCACCTTGATTGTAGCCTTACCCTTAATGTTTACAATTTGCTGTACTGCACCGGTAAGCGAACACAAAGTGGCTTGTGCTGATACTGTTTCAATTTCAACAGCCCCAGACAAAGTGCGGGTTTTAAATAAACCGGTATTAGCCTGTAAATTTTCATTGGATTGAAGAATATCCGTTTTATATGTTCTTACGGTATAGTTGTCTGCATCTAAATTAGTGTCAGTAGTATAAGATTTACACATGATATGAAAGCCGAAGTACGACATTGGCGTATTTACGAAAGTATCATCTATAGCTGAACCTGAAGTAGTGAAAGTTCCCTGAGCAGGATCAGCAAAAACACCTGCATCATTTCTACAATAAAACTTCCAGATATTTGAACTTTTAATATAGGTAACTCTGAAACTGCAATATAAATTTGCATCACCAACTATACCTATAACTAAGTCAGTAAATTTAGTATTGTCATTTAGCCCATTGGTAAATTTTACCAGTCGGAAACTTCGTGTGGTACTACTGTTCTTATTATAGGAAACAACAGCATAACCATTGGCAGAAGTGTAATCTGCGGCATCAGCTAAAAGTATAGTTGCAATTCCAAAATCTGCATCTGTAAAACCGGAAGTTGTATTTCTGTTAGCTTTAAAATTAAACGTCCAAACCACCGAGTCGGCATCTATTTCACTTAATTTTGAGGCAAACGGTGCAGAATAAACCGACAAACCACCCAATACAGCATTTCTGTTTGCAGAAGACTTAGGTGCAGGCACACGCATCATATTATTATTATACGAAGGATCTGCTGCTGCTGTTCCGGAAATATTCTGTTTTAAAAAAGTATAAGTAGTAGCCGGAGTACCTCCAGAGAGGTTTTCACCACTAAAATCATCCGCAAAAACAGTGGTTTCAACCAGCGTCTCTCCGGCTGAGAGTGAAAATGTAAAGCACATTAAAGCTACCAGGAAGGAGGCTCTCATTAATTTTTTTAAAAAGTAGATTGTTTTCATAATACTTGTTTTTGAGTGTGTAAAATATTTCAATAATTGTTTGTATTAATTTCGGCAATGAAGTACAAACATACAAAGAAGAAATACTGCAGAATAAAAAGATAATTCAGTTTTGTATCGAATTAATACAAAAAGCCGGCACGATGAGATCACCCTTAATCAATGGTAATCTTCTTTGCTCCGGTCCGCCCATCCGATAATTCAATCTTCAGTATATACAATCCTTTGTTAGGTACTTTGATGGCAGTTTTACCATTCACAAATACTCTATGTTGAACAGCTCCAGTAATATCATGCAAAGTTGCTATTGCTGATGTCGTTTCAACTTCAATGGCTCCGGGGAGCAAGTGGGTTTTAAATAACTTATCAACTTCGTATTGAGACACACCTGAAGCTGTAATATAAGTTTTCACAGCAAAATTGTCTATATTATACGTTGTAGATGTAGTGTATGATTTACACATCATAAAAAAACCAAAGTTCGACATGGATGTATTTATGAATGTGTCATCAACTACAGAACCAAAAAAAGTATAGGAACCTTGTGATGGATCCGAAAAAGCTCCAGAATCCGCTCTCCCGTAAAAGCTCCAGGTATTGGTGTTTTTTACGAAAACCACTTTCAAAGCAGCATAGGTCATAGCACTGCCCGGCAAACCAATAATAAGATCTGTAAATTTTGTATCTGCATCCAGGCCATTAGAGAATTTGGCCAACCGAAAACTTCTGCTGGAAGCATTTGCCCCCATTGAAATTACAGCATATCCATTAGCTGTGTTATAGTTAGCAACATCAGACAATAACACTGTCGCTATTCCGAATTTATCATCGCTAAATCCAGAAGTAGTTTCTCTGTTAGCCCTCATATTGAACGTCCACACAACCGAGTCTGCATTTATTTCATTCAGCTTTGATGCAAATGGAGCAGCAAAATCAGATAAATTACCGAACACACCATTTCTTGTCGCTGAACTTTTCGGAGCATTGAAACGCAACATCCCACTTTGATAAGACGGATCGTCAGGAGCATCACCGGAAATTGTTTGTCTAACTATTGTATAGGTAGTTTCAGGATTCCCACTGGTTGGAAACGTTCCCTCGAAATCGTCCATAAAAACGGTTGTTTCCACCGGTGATTGAGCAAATACAAAGATTGCACTCAACAAGAACATGCTGAGAGATAGCACGGTTTTCAAGTTTGTTTTCATAATATTAATATTAATATTAAAAATGAATATTTTATCTTACCAAAATCTGTATATGTTCAGGATAAACTCCCCCGATATAGTCTTGTACTTTCAACTCAAAAGAGTCGGATAAACTTGCCGATTTTCCGATGTACTTAACTGCTCCCATTGCCATATCTTCCTGTGTAAACTGGCTGTTCTTTTTCATAGGTAAACCGTAGAACGTCAGCGTACCATCCGTTGGTGGGGTAAATAACACATATATAATATTGTTATCTGTATAATTATATGTTGAAGAATTACCTGACAATGAAAGTTGGTCTTTTTTCAAAAGAGCCACGCCATCTGATCCGGTAATTGTAACAGGAAGGCTTACGTTTAGCTGCAATTCGCTATCGATGGCGCTCATTAAACTAATATACGGTGGAAAATTAGCGCTGTTTTCCTTATTGTATATTTCGACAGCAGAAGAAGGAATATCAGAACCATTTAAGGACTTCAATCCATAAGAAGCCGTATCTGATTGTGAATCATACAAATCTTTCAATGAAGCCGTCACATCAATTGCATTCCAACCGAAACTCAAATTCGCACTTGAAATCTCAGCACCGAATTCCGGCATATTATTCCACACCAGCGTTGTTTGATTCCATGAAGTATGTGTTTTAAACACACCACAATTGGGCACATAGTTTGATCCACTAATTTTCTTAACATTCATGTGAAGTTTTGCAGAAACCAGATTTTCGGCAAACGTTATGGGCTTCACGCCGAACTTCATAAAAGTATAACGAACCTGACCCGATCTTGATACCAGGCGACAGACGTCATTATCATAATTCCTGGTCTTATTCCCTTGGTAAACAGCCACATCTTCACTAATCCAAATGGTATCCTTATCAGCACTTGAATAATCTACTCCATCTGGGACAGGATCTGTATCTCTCACTTGTTTTCTATAAACAGGCAATACATCCACAATCTGCATTACACCATCTTTAAACACATAATCCTGTTTAACTATCTGTATGGAAGACGGAATAAAACCTCCTGTGGTATTCAGATTCATTCTGTAGGGATCGTTAACAGATGAATTCCTGGTTACATAGATGCTGTCGCCGGCAAGTGTTTTAAATCCGGTAATTTTATCCGCTTCAATACCCATTGATTTGATTTCACCGGAAACGAACAAATAAAGAAACAGGTTTTTAACCACCCCCGGATCCAAATCTGTAACGGCTGAAACTCCGGCTGTGTTTAACAGATTCCTCAGGGCATTATTGGTTGGAACTATATATGTTCTTTCCCTTCCGGAAAATAATGACTCCATTTGAGCATGTTTAACCGCATCATAATACATCGTTAAGGTGGTATCATTACCTTCTTCTATGTACTGAAGTAACGTTAAATCTCTCAACAAATCAGGGTCGACATCCAGTTCATAATCTCTGATAAGACTATCACATCCCAAGAACAACATGGTTGCCGCAACAACCACTATTTTTATATAAAACATGTTGAATTTCATACGTATATTTTTTTTATCCAATGTATATTTTAACAACACAACATCACAGCATTTAATGATCAAGTTGGTTTTACATTAAACTGATTCATTTTTTCAATTATTTATAATACTCGTTTTGCTCAATATTGGGACTTCTTCTGATCTCCTCAATGTAAATCGGCCAAACCAGAGCTGCCGGATCAAGATCAATATTCACCCTGTTTTTTAAGATTTCGACAGCCTTTCCGCATCTGATCAGGTCAAACCAACGGTGCCCCTCATAACATAATTCAAATTTTCTTTCCTCGAGAATTAAATCTTTAAATGCTTCATAAGGATATGTGTTTCTATCCAAAAACACTTCTTCGGTTATTTCCATTGAAGTACCTCCCGCTCTCCTTCTGATATCATTGACTAATTTCATTGCATTTTTTCTGTTATCATCCGTATCACCTATATTGGCAAGAGCCTCTGCTTTTAACAGATATAAATCTGCAAGTCTGTACAACACAATGTTTCTGGAATCTTCGACCATATTAAATCCAATTGTAAATTTTATAGTCGTGTATTTACCGGTCGTATTATATTTATTAGCAACAATAGCTCTCCAGTCAAGAGGGTCGAAAGAATCACAGTAATTGTTATGTGGTCTTAAATAAGGCCAGGAAGATGTAAAAAACGAACTCAGTCTCCGGCTATCGTCACCATCCTGAATGCTGAATGCCAGTTCAAAAATTGATTCTTTCGTTTTACCCACATTAAATATCTGCGCGTAAGCTGTACTTTGCACATTGGCAACAAAATTTGCAGCGTTGATATCTAAGTTCGGATCATACAGTGAGGCCAATGAATATTCTGTATTTTCCAGCACTTTATCTGCTTTTTCAATCACTTTTTCATAGTTATGCTCCCATGCATAAACATGTGCATCAATAGTATAAGCAGCTGCCCTGGTAAATTCTGTACGAGTCACTTTATTGCTCGGAATTAACTTTGAACCTTTATCCAAATCGTCGTGTATTGTGACCAAGATAGTGTCAACCGGGTCACGTGAAAGGCTTTTCAAATCATCTTTTGTCAGAAACGGCTTTTTGACAAGAGGGGCATCACCCCAGGTCCGAATAATATAAAAGTAGCTTAATGCTCTCATACAATATGCTTCTCCCATCAATTGATTTGCTTTGGCTTCTGTTGTCTTGTTTTTCTCCAGTAATTTCGGAGTGTATTCCAGCACCAGATTCGCTTGTTTTATTATTTGATAAAAGCCTGCCCAGGAAGCCTGACTCATACCATATTCCAATTTATTATTAACAATTTTATCGTTTGTAACATTGAAAGCGTTGATATAAAACACATCTGCCCTCATTTCGCCATAATATAAAAAACCACTTGCCAACGCATTTTGCATTTGTTCATATCCTCCATAGAGCAATCCATCCAAATGAGTTTCTTCTGTTGGAAAATTCAATCCCGACCAAGATGTTGACGGGGTAATATTCAGCATATCATCACAGGAAATTGTGATAAAACTTACGGCTAATAGCAATAAAAATATCTTTTTCATTTTTCAACTGAGTTTTTAAAATTTAACAGAAAGCCCAAAATTCACAGAACGACTTACAGGTAAACTACCATTGTCGACACCCTGGATAAAGGGGTTGGTAGAAGAATTCACTTCCGGATCATAACCAGAATATTTACTCCACGTCAGCAAGTTTGCTCCCGACACATAAACACTTAAATTATCTATAGGAGTTTTACTTAACATTTTTCTCGGCAGTTCATATTTTAATGTAATTTCTTTCAAACGCAGGAATGAACCATCCTCCATACTGAATGATGAAGCTCTGAAGTTTTCCATTGTGTCGCCATATCTGATCATGGGGAAATCGGTAACATCACCCGGATTACTCCATCTGTCCAATGCATCCTGCCCCAGGTTGTTGGTCGTCAACATTTGATTTCGTCTTCTTCTGATTTCATTCATAATTTTGTTCCCATACGACCATGTTATAAAAACATTCAGAGAAACACCTTTGTATGAAAAATCATTCGTTAACCCTCCAATGAATAAAGGATGAGGATTGCCGATTACCTGACGATCCGAATCATCAATTACCCCGTTTCCGTCAACATCGCGCCAAATCATATCACCACCCTTGAATACCTCACCGGTAGCAGCTCCTTTTCTGTATTGCCCGACAACTCCTTCTGGAGAAACGTACACATTATCCTCGTCACTGGCATAAACACCCAGGGCTTCAAATGCATAAAATGCACCAATTGGTTCACCTATCCTTCCAAGTGAAAATTCACCAATAATTACATCTTCATCATTGGGCAAAGCAGTGATTTTATTTCTGTTAAAAGAGATATTAAACGACGTTTTCCATTTAAACGGTCTGAGGATATTTACCGTCTCCAGTAGAAACTCAATCCCACTGTTACTAATGCTGCCAAAGTTCATGGCAGTAGAACTAAAGCCGGTGTAATAACTCAAAGGGAAGTCGAACAACAAGTCATCACTGTTTTTCATATAGGCATCCACACTGAAGAATATCCTGCTATTCAGGAAAGTCAAATCCAACCCGGTATTGTATTGAGTCGTTGTTTCCCATCCCAGCTTTGAGTTTGACAAATCATCATGTCTGATTGCGACATTTCCATCATATTTAGATGATGACGCAGCATACAAACCCTGCCAGCCGTAATTGGATGTAGCCTGATTACCTGTTACCCCATAACTTGCACGCCATTTTGCATCTTCAAGAAAGCTTTTGGTAAATTTCATAAAAGGTTCGTCCGAAAACCTCCAGGCAAAAGAAGCAGAAGGAAAATAACCAGAACGTTTATCCGGACCAAATCTGGAAGAAGCATCATTACGAAGTACCAGTGATATAATATATCGTTGCGCATAAGAGTAATTCAACCTTCCAAAATAAGACAGCATCATTCGTTCACTCTCATTCCGTGAAATACGCGTATATTTAGCAGCTGCCTGTATAGGAGTGATGATTGGATCGACATAATTTTCTCCGTTCAAATAGATATCCTCTGATAAATCGGCCTGGATAGACTGACCGACTAAAGCATTTATCCTGTGTTTTTTTATAGCTCGTGTGTATTGTAATGTATTTTCATTCATCAACGTTCGCCGGTCTGATGTGTAAAACTTACCAACATCTCTGGGTGGGTTGTTTGAGTCAAAAAACTTGGGCTGATAACTTGACTGCTCTGTACCTCTTGTATCAATCGAAACCCTGGTATTCAAAGTGAATCTTTTGGCAATTGTAGCGCTTAAGGTCTGATTGATGGTATAATTATGTTGATTGAATGAATGTGGAACCTTTTCCGCCAGGGCCAATGGATTTCTTTGTTCACGCTGACCCAGCCAATCCACCATTTCTCCGGTTTCAGGATCATACGGACTAAAACAGGGATTCGTAAAAACAGCTGCCCTTAACGCACTGTAATAATTACTGGATGACGAGAGAATACGTGTATAGTCACTATTACTATAAGATACCCGCGTACTTCCTTTTATATTTTCAGTCAGCTTATAGGAAAAATTGGAACGGAAATTAAGCTGCTCGTAATTGGTATGAATAACAATTGGCTGTAAATTTTTATAACCTAAAGATACACCGTAAGAAAATCCTTTTGTACTTCCATTCAAGTTAATGTAGTTGTCTGTTTGATAAGCGGTTCTAAACAATTCATCCTGCCAGTCGGTTGTTCTGTTGTAATAGGGGTGGAACGGATTTAACACCCACTGCTGGTCTACCACCATACCATTTTTCTCACGTGCTTCTTTATAGGCGGTCCTGAATTGCCAGCCATTCATCACATCGAGCTTTCTGGGTGCAGTCACAATACTGGAGACATGGTTAAACTGTACCTGAGGTTTTACAATATCAAACTTCTCACCTCCTTTTGTTGTAATGATAACCACACCGTTTGCAGCACGTGAACCATAAATCGCTGCCGAAGCAGCATCTCTGAGCACTTCCACAGACTCAATATCGTTCGCATTGAGGCTCGACAAGGGACTAAAAGTAGCATCCCCTTCGATAGACGAAATATTACCCGATTCGATTGGTACGCCATCAACTATATATAAAGGCTCACTACCACCGCTCAAAGAGGCTGCTCCCCGGATTGTGATGGTTGCACCGGCACTGGGCTCTCCTGACGAAGCTGTAATATTCATCCCCGGGATTTTCCCCTGCAATGCAGAATTGATACTCCCACCGGAACTTTTACTCACATCTTCTCCTGAAAAAGAAGTGATTGCACCTGATATGTCGCGTTTCATCTGCGAGCCATATCCTACCACCACCACATCGTCGAGGATATTGAGTTTTTCTTCCATTTCAACATCAATTTTTGTTTTTCCTTTTACCGGTATCTCAACTTCCTGCATCCCGATAAAAGTAAACACAAGCGTACCTTCTGCCGGTACATCGGATATACTGTATTTGCCGTCTATGTTAGTAATAGAACCTTTATTCGTGTTTTTAATAATAACACTTACTCCCGGCATCGGATCCCTGCTGTCGGCATACACCACACGTCCACTGACCGTTATGGTATTCACCTGTGCAAACAATCCCGAATAAAGAAAAAGAAAAAAAGAAATTGTAAGAACTCTTAAAGAGATTAATTTTACTGAATTCATGGTTGTTTATGATTTGTAAGTTACTTTAGTGTTTTTTAATGTGATTCCCTGATTTATCAAACAAACGTACAAAGAAGTTTAAAATTTAAATAAAAATATAATTCAGTTTTATACCAAACCAATACAAGAATGACATGAAAATTTGCGAACTATTCTTTCATGAAAAGTTTTATCAGTTTTTTTATCAATATGCCAATTTCGAACGAGTCGAACCGAACGATGCGAACAAGTCGAGCAATGCGAACAACCTGCTTAATGCATCAAATATTTAACTATTTTGCGCTGTTCACCATCGAGAACCTGAATAAAGTAAACACCCGGATGTAGGTTCTTGAATTCATGCATTCCTTGAACACGTGCACTTTGTAATAGCAAACCTGAAGCCGTATAAACATCTACCTGGCCTTCTCGAGCTTCAACTGCAATACCACCCTCAATACTCCTTACCTTAAAATCCTTTATGTAGATGTCCGAATTTGCAGTTCCAATATCTGATGCAGTGTAAGCAAAATCATCCAGGTAGTATCCGGCGTCACTAACCACATCACCATTCTTCGTTATCTCGATTCTTACCAGTAATGCTATATCTGCACGCTGATTGATAAAGACCGACTTCTTCACAAACTCCAGGCTGTTTTCATCTCCGAGATCAGTTACCACAGTCCAGTCATTGTCGTCTTTTTTATACGACACCTTGATGTTGCCCTCAACATCCACATTGTTTTTTCTGATATAGAAGTCCAAGGTTCCTATTTCAGTCATTTGAGGAAGTTGCAATGACGAATATGTGCTGTTTGTTGCTAATCTGGTATAAGTTTTACCTTGAAACTTATTGTTTCCGAAAGCAGCATTGGCATAAAAATATAAGTTATTGTGGACAAAGCCATCAACTCCACCGTCCCGGTTACCCAATCCACTAATGAAAATATAATCGGTTTCGATAAACTCAATAGAATAGACTTCAACAAACGAATTATCTTCGGCAGTAACAGTTACCGTAGCGGTCCGTTCAGCTTGTGTTCCATTTAAATTTGTCGCCTGAACAATTATCGGATCAGAAGCAGCAGGGTCATTTTTTGTGGCTGATACAGTTGGTATTGCATGCCCTTTAGTCAGATAATATTGATACGTTTTAGTTGTTGAGTTGAACATGGTTAGAGTCTCAAAATTTGTTCCATCCAAACTCACCTGTAAGTCAGAAAGTGTTGCGTCAATGGACTGAGCCTCTGCAGCTACCTCTACCTTAAAATTGTCAAATTGCTGAACAGAATTAGCACTGGTTGCAGTATTTCCATGATTATAGAAAAAACCGCAAACTGCCATTTCCAAATCCGTATAGGTGTTGTCAACTACTGATGTTCCAAGTTGTGTATAATAACCCGTTGCCTCATCTTCAACTGCAGGATCTTTAAAAGAAGCACCCGGTGTAGCTGGAACGGTTGTTAATCCATCGAACCTGTAAAATAATTTCCAAGAATCATCTACAGGTGAATACACAACTTTATAGCTTAAATAGTGATTGGCAGAATAAAAAGTTGCATCCGGCCCTACAATATTTGTAAAATTAGCATTCGCACCCAAACCATTTGTAAATCTGACTAACCGCGGATTTGGTCTGTTCGTTGTTGAAATCTGCAAGAAAACCAACGCGTAACCATGTGTACCTTCCGCCAGTAAATCTGCATTGTTTGCAGCTAATACTACTGCTGTACCATAGTTATCATTTCCGAGTGCAAATTCATTGAGCTGTGTTTTAAAATTTCTAACATTAAAAGTCCAGGTAATATCTCCGGTGTTTTCTGTCAATGCATTATTGAACGCAGGATGATATGACGACAATGGGCCTGTCATGTAAGTCCTTCCCGGGGATCCTGTGTTTGCAGTCCCAATTCCCGACATAATTCTGAACACATTGTTATAAGTAGTTAATGTTCCTGCTCCATTGGTAGTTACCGGAGTCCAGGTTATAACCGGTTCACCGCCCTCAAAAAGATTAGCAGTAGATCGGTTAAAATTATCGTAAAACACGGTTGTTGATTGTCCTTCTACCTGTACGGCAAAAGTCAACATAAATAATACTGTAACGAATTTATATAAGTGCATTGTTACCTGTTTATTCCCGAAATCCCTTAGCTTTATAAGGTTAATGACTAGCTTTTTCATAATATTAAATTTATTAATTCAACATAAATAATTTTGTTTTCAATATGAAATTTTCTTATTTTATCTCAACCTTCTCGTTGAATAAACCAATTCTGACTACATAAACACCTTTCGGTAAGTTTTTAATAATAACTTCATTTTCTTTAATCACCCGGTGTGAAACAGTTTGCCCCAAGGTGTTAAAGACAAACAAATCTGTAGGATTTACTTCCTCTGTATTTCGCTGAACATGAATACAAGCTCTTGCTCCCCACACCTTGAAATCATCTTCCTCTGTGTTTTTTTTTAGTACATCTACTGACGAAGGTGGATTAACAATGCCAGTAAATTTTAATTTTTCTTTCAGCCATTGATAGGAAAGCGCTCTTGCTTCATTAGGAAAATCATGACCATTGCTGTGCAAATAAAGGGCAATATCAGTAGCGCCGTATTGCCGCCATTTTAAATTTACCACATCACAAATCATACGATATCCTTCAATGAAATTTGGATTCCCAGAATCGTAAGGATCAAGGATAGACCAATTGTATAACAACGACTTACCGGCTGTTGCCATAACCATCACATTCACCAATTCACCCAATGCCTGCGAACTGGCATTGTTTAAAAATGCACGCAAGGCGTTATCCTGTGTCCATAAATCTTCACGATAATGCAGATTCGAACCCGAGTTTACAACTGAGGTCTTAACCCTGTCGTCGGAAGCAATGATCATTATGGCATCGGCAGCACCAAGCGAATGACCGATTGCCCCGACATTTTCCCTGTCAACGAAATCATATTCCAGCAGGAAGTCCAGTGCCCGCTGGATATCCCACACATTCTTACCGGAAGTTAAACGCCATCCGGGACGGAAAGTACGCAAGTAAGCTTGATAGGCCGACATCTGTTCAGTATATGCAATACTATCATCCAACAATCTTCTTTCACCATATCCTGCCCTGTCTGGTGCAAACACGATGAAGTTACCATCTACTCCCAAATCATGGGCATATTGTCGTGCAATACGAGCTTTAGCGTCAGCTTCGTCTTTAGGTTCAGAAGCGTATATTCCCATCACCCGATCTTTACCAATGTCTGACGTAGGATGAAGGGCTAAAATCAGGGGTAAGGGTTTATCACCTCTGTTAGCAGGTATCAATAAATAACCATAAGCATACTCTTTGAGGTCACCCACCACATCTACCAAATATTTAAGATGCCAATACTCATACCCTTCTTTTTGTGTTTTACTCAAAATAGTTACCTCCGGGTCGGTTATGTTGTTTTGCGGATAAGTCTTTCCCCATCCAAAATAAGAATATAAGCCTTCCCGCAGTACTTCTTTGGTTATTTCAGTTGGGTTATATACTTCCGGTGTCCCATTATTGTGATTGATAATTACCCAGTTTTTAGCACTTGCAAGAACAATATGTTCACGGTTCACGATATTCAGTTCTGACTTGGAAGCTACGTCAACAGCACTTAATTCAGCACCATCAGTAGCATTTCTGACCGGCAATGAATTGATTAATTCCGTCATGGCGGCATTGCCCAGTTCATTGTTCCTGCAACTTATAGTCTTGATATTTGAAGCATTATTGAACACCAGTCTTTTCAGTTTATTCGACTGGCAGGATAGATAGGATACACTTGTGTTGTTAGACAAGTCAATTTCCTCAATCGCGTTATAAGCACACCATATCTGAGTCAGGAAATTATGATCGGCACTTACAAACAAACTGGTCAGTTGGTTATATGCAGCACTGAAAGTCCAAACCGGGCCATAAATACGAATCTCTTCTGCATTTTTTACATAATTGACACTTTTACCAAAAACTGTTACCTGCTCACCCATATCTTGCTGTCCATTACCATTAAGATCAATCCAGATTAATTGTTCATTGGCAGCATTTGAGGCTTTGATGCTCAATGAAATATTTTCGCCAGGTTGCTTATTTGTTTTAACCGCGATATAGGGTGTTGTCACTTGCGCATGCAGGATGAAGGATGACAACAAAAGTAATATGATGTATGATATTCGATTTCTCATTATAAAAAATTCATATAATTATTTTAAAGCAAAAACATCTATAAATGAACAGTTTAAATTAGAGTTACTTTCTTATTGTTTACAATATAGATGCTCTTTTTCAATGGAATAAACAACTGACCGTTTACGATCAGAGATGAATACAACAATTGACCTGTCAGATTATGCACAGAAACCGACATTGGTTTTTCAGTTTCAACAAGAATACCGTTTTCTTCCGGGATAATCTTCAGTCCATCGTCATTTGCCACATTCCCTATACTTGCCAGTTGTGAGTAAGGTCCTGTAAACACTGTTTTGGATGGAGAAGCAACATAGGTTATCCAGTTCTTTGGTGAAACAATATCAGCATGAGCCTGCGTGAAAAAGTTCTGATTGGGTTGAGAAACCGAGGATACACCATAATACAAGGTTAATGAACCTGCTGTTTTACCTGTCCTGTCCTGCAAACCATTTACGAACTCTGTCATAGCAACTTCATCCAGGCGGTTACTGTACATATTAACTGAGGTAAGATAACTACTCGGGATAATACTGGTAAGCAAGTTTTTTTCGCAAGCTACCGTTGCCAGCTTTTCACAAGTACTGAGATCTAAGCTAGTAAGCAAATTCGAACCACAGGAAAGCACATTTAAAGTACCAGCGGCACCACTAACATCCAAACTGGTGATTTCATTACTCACACAATTGAATGTCCAGATGGGACCAAAAATTCGTACGGTTGAAGATTCAAGTGGATATACAACCTGTGCATTGAACGTTGTCACTTTTTCACCTGCATCTTGGTCACCATTTCCATTCAAATCAATCCAAACCTGGTCCTCATATTCAGTTTTGCTGACTTTAATTGAAAGAGAAACACTTGCTTTTGAAGTTTCAAAAACAATAGCAGGACCGTCCTGACCCAACAAAATGTTTATGGTCAAAAAGAGTGTCAAAATAAGTGTGATTTTTTTCTTCATTTTCTTAGTATTTACATTGTTAATTTTTTGTATATTGTCACAAATTATTTACCGTCTAATCCTCAACAGTTGAAGGATCGACCAAGCCTGATCCATACAATTTATCTTTCAGCCACTGATACGCGTGTGCTCTTGCCTCTGCAGGAAAATCATGGCCCTGCGAATGCATGTAAAGAGACAGATCTGTAACACCATATTGCCTCCACTTTAGGTTAATGACATTATAAATATTGCGGAAACCTTCCAAAAAATGAGGGCCGCCAGCATCATAGGGATCAGCTGTCGACCACAGGTAAACCATCGATTTTCCAGCAGTGAGCATGACCATTAAATTGACAATTTCTCCCAAATTCTGAGAGCTGGCATTGCTAAGAAATGACCGCAATGTCTGATCCTGATTCCATAAGTCTTCTCTGTAATGTAAATTGGAACCTGAATTAACCACAGCTGTTTTAATCCTGTCATCGCAAGCTATCGACATAAGCGCATCAGCAGCTCCAAGAGAATACCCAATTGCACCCACTTTCCCCCGGTCTACAAAGTCATATTCCAACAAAAAATCGAGAGCCCGTTGTATATCCCATACATTTTTACCGGAAGTTAGCCTCCAACCGGGGCGGAAAGTACGTAAGTAATTTTGATATTCGGTCATTTGTTCTGAATAATCAATGCTTTCATCCAATAGTCTTCTTTCACCATAGCCTGCTCTGTCTGGCGCAAAGACTATAAAATCACCTTTAAGCCCCAATTCGTGGGCATATTGACTGGCAATTCGTTTTTTCTCTTCTGCAACATCAACAGCTTCTGATTCATAAATCCCCATTACTCTGTCCTTTCCAAGTCCTGCACCCGTAGGATGTAATGCTAAAACCAATGGCAGAGGTTTACTCCCTCTGTTCGCCGGCAACAGCAAATAACCATATGAGTATTCTTTGACATCCCCCACCACATCAACTAAATATTTGATATGCCAATATTCGTATGCCTCTGTTTGGGTTTTACTCAGTATTGTTACTTCCTGATCAGTGATATTATTTTGAGGATAAGTTTTACCCCATCCGAAATAGGTATATAAACCTTCCCGTAAAACTTCTTTCGTGATATCGGTTGGGTTATAGGGCTCCGGAGCTCCTTTATTGTAATTGATTAAAGCCCAGTTTTTAGCATTTGCCAGATTAACATGCTCTCGGTTTACAATATTTCGCTCTGATTTAGCGGCAATATCAACTGCAATTATTTCCGCTCCATCACCTTGATTTTTCGTGGGTAAAGAATTGATTAATTCAGTTACCGCATCACTTCCAAGTTCATTTTCCCTGCAACTAATTGTTTTTATCTTTGAACCCGGGTTGAAAACCAACCTTTTTAAGTCGTTAGACTGGCAAGACAAATAAGATAAATTGAGATTATCACTCAGGTCTATTTCCCCTATTGAGTTATAAGAACACCACATTTGATTTAAATTGGGATGATTGGGACTTAACTCTAAATGTGTCAGTTGCTGGTATGCTACACTAAAAGTCCATACAGGACCATAAATACGGATTTCATCGGCATTCTTTACATAGGGGGTACTCACACCAAAACTTGTAACTTGCTCACCATCATCTTTCTGACCATTACCATTCAAATCAATCCAAATCAACTGTTCATTGGTTGCATTGGAGGCTTTCATACTTAACGACAAGGTTTCTCCTATTTTTTTATTTGATCTGATTGAAATATATGGTTCTGTATCCTGAGCATGAATAACAGATGAAATCAGTAAAAGAAAAAACAGGTATATTATTTTGCTTTTCATATCTAAAATATCAAAAATTAAAACACTTATTTGTTTTTAAACACTTATGCGTTTCCTACATTACTTCTTTCTTGTTTTTAACAAGCTTGTAAACTTTCCATCCTTTTTCTTTCAGCACCTGCACCATCTGGTCTGTAATAACATTTTGCTCTTTTTTATTGCTGTTGGTTATAATTATTTCTCCCGGTTTGTTTTTATCATGCGTCTTCAGAGAAGTAACAATCTCGAGCATGTTATTTTCATCAATACAATTGCCACTGACATTGATGGTTTTCAACTTCGGACTATCACTTAACTTAATAAATTTCAACCTATTATTGAAGCAACTCAACAAGGAGAGTTTTTGATTTGCACTAAGGTCGAGCTCATTTATCAGATTATATCCACAATACAATTGACTTAAATACTGTGTATTTCTACTGATATCAATGCGTGAGATATTATTTTGAATACATCCCAACACCCAAACCGGACCGTAAATATTTATTTCTTTAGCCTGTACAGTATAATTTACCGATTCATCAAAAACAGTTACCTGCTCACCCTGATCTTGTATATTATTTCCATTTAAATCAATCCACACCTTACTCTGAAATTCAGGTTTGCTTACTTTAATTTTCAACGACAGGTTTTCACCTGTTTTTTTTTCTGTTATCAACTTGATTACTGGTTCTTGCGCCCAGATATTAGTAGTAATAAATGCGATAAGCGCGATAAGAATAGTTTTTTTCATTTGTGTGTAATTTTAGTATTATATTCATTTGTTTGTACTACATACATACCAACAGGCAGCATAAATTTTCCACTGCCATTCTGTCTGATCATTAATTGCCCCTCCATATCATAGATTGAAAACTGCTGAATAGAATCTGTTTCAACAATTAATTCTCTGTTCAAGCTATATATTCTTAAATTAAGTGGCATAACCAATTTAACATTAGACGTTGTATAATATGGTCCATTAAATTCAGTGCCACCAGGAATAGCAACATAAGTTTTCCAGTTTTTTTCTACTGCAATATCGGCATGATCCTGAGTAAATTGATTTTGATTCGGTTGTGACAGGCTATTCATAGAATAGTACAATGTCAATTTACCTGGGGCTGTGTTTGTCCTGTCAGGCAAACCTAACATTAATTCTCGCATATCATCTACCCCTACTCTATTGCTATACATATTCAGACTGGAGAGATTTTGATTATTTCCGGTAACTATCAATTTCAAAAGGTTATTCTGACATGACACAGAAGATAAGATTGAGCAATTGCTGATGTCAAGAGTATCTAACTTGTTTTTATAGCAGGATAATTGATTCAATGTTTTTGCAGCTCCCTGCACATTTAACTTTGTCAACTCGTTATCAGAACAATCCAGTGTCCATACCGGTCCGTAAATTCCAATCTCCGGAGATGAAATGGTATATGAAACCTTTTCACCAAAAGTTACTACTTTCTCGTCAGGAGTTTTTTTTTTATCGTTGTTCAAATCAATCCATACTTTGTCTTCATTTTCCGGCTGATTATTGGAAGCCCTGATTGACAATGATATTGTGCTCCCGGCAGTTTTATCAGTTGTTAATGACACAGAAGGCTTTTCTTCTTCAACGATAAGACCTTTAAATAATGTTGATGCGGGTTCCAGCAATTCCATGCACCAGAGAGCACTTAATGCAGCATATTTTGTTGCAGCCAGCGACTCCCCATGCCCAGGTTTCGGCAAAGCTTCAGAAATACGTCCCATCCCGTTACATGAACTTTCAGAAGCAAATGTCCAGAGATATTTCAACTGCGTAGCCCGAAGACTGGACTGTTCATTTACGAATCGTCGATAATACATCATCGACAATGCATACAGGGTATTTCTTCCTCCCACACCGAACATATCATTCTCAGTTCCTCTTGTCAAATACGGTATCAGTGTCTCATCAAGCGATTTTTTCATTGTATTTTTCAATACCGGGTCCTGTACCGACACATAGGTCCAGAACAATGCTTCTGCCTGATAATAGCCTCTTGCCGACATGGAATTGATGTAGAAATCTATATTTCTGGCAGCAATTGATTCATAGCTTCTCTGTTTAGTGTCATCCTGGCGCTTATTCCAGCAGGCAAGGTAGACATGTACAGGTAAAATACATGAACCCACCCACGAAGGTCCGTAAATAATTTGTTTTGAACCACTTTGTTTCAACCCATAATGACCGACAGTTCCATTTCCCTTGAGATATTCTTCCGGATATAATCTCTTAACCTCTTCCGACCTGGCACTATCAATGTAATAAGTTTCAGTCCAGTCAGCAAATTTATAAATCAGGTTCAGATAACTGTTTTTTTTAGCTTCGTCTTCAATATAGCGCAATGATTGAGCAATCGAAAGCACAATTTGTCCGCCATCCGCGACATTATAACCTCTTGCATGTTCTTCATATCCCATGGGAAGCGCCCCGTTTTCTAATTGTCGCTCAACGAGCATATCATAAAAACGATAAGCACTATTTTCAATATCCTGTAATGAAATAGACTGCCAAATATCTGTGTTTCGTTGTAAACAATCCGGATTTTTTTTAACATACTCCAAAAAAGCAAACATAGCCCTTACACCGTATGCATCTCCGAAATAGTGATTACTGTATCTGCCATCGGGAAAATGATTTTGAGCATTGATTAAATGTCTGAAGGCTACTAACATCGACCTTTCGATATCTACCTTATCTTCAAAATAATCTTGCTGACTGCCACTATTAAAAGTAACATTCCAGTTAAATTTGCTCATTGGGAAGTCAACGGGAACTTCCGGAAGTAGCACTTCCACTGCCGTGTTTTTTTGAGCACCTATGGCAACCGGTATTTCTTTGACGATGGAACCCTGTGCGATATCTACCCGCAATTGACCACTTACCGATTGACTTAACGGATTCTTCAATGTTACTTTCAATTTGGGCGTAACCATTGTACCCGCGGATGTTGAAGAAGAGGTATTAATCATTACAGCCGCAACAACAGGCTTAGTATTTACAAACATGAGGGCGTCTGTCAAAGATTTGACATAAATCTGATTATTCACAAATGAAGTTGGTTGAATACCGAAAAGTGTCTGCGTAGAACCTGCATACATACCTCCTGTTGGAATTTCCAGTCGTGCTATCTGTAAGGCTGGATAAGAATTACCCGTTTCAAACAACGTTATGATACGCTTTTCTCTCTCATCTCTGAAATCAAATTCTTTCTTAGTGTCTGTACCGGTTGAAACTCCCTTATGAATTACAAGGGATCGTGGAATTGTATAGACATTGGGTTCATTTACAACCTGTGTCTGTCCAAACGGATAAGTTTCCTTGCGTACGAGCGTGTGACTACCCTGCAATGCTTTTGCCTGCCCCATCGGATTGAATGTCCAGTCGGGAATCGTGATGTCAATTTCAGAAAAAGGTAATCTTAATGCATTCAGAGCCGAAGTAGGAGTGTAATAGGTTTGACTGTTTTCGGCCAAAGCAACATTACTCAAACCCAGGTACATCACTTTCTCTTTCCACAAAGTCATCAAATTTACACCCAGATACAAGGTTTCAACTTTATTGGGATCTAATAGTGGATAGGACGTTTGAGCATCACTCCAGTTTTCGGGAATAAAATCGGCCATGGATATCGCGTAATTTTCCCACTGATAACTTAATGGAACAAAAGCAAACCATTTCACATTATCCATATCCACAATTTCAAGAGCCAGCAGATCCATATATGCATTACCTTTGGCAGAAAAAGTAATAACCGAACGGGTTGCAGATTTTTTGTCTGCAATGGAGATTTTAGCCATATAATCAGGCATCGCACGTACGACAGTAAATATTTCCAGGGCATTATTACCCATATCATCTTTACCTACCCGGATGGTTGGTTCGTCAAGCGACAAAGCTCTTTCCTTTCTCTCCTGCTTCACAACACTATAAGATTGCTGATTGGCAAAGTCGACTATAGGAACAGGATTTACGGGAACAGGCGCATAATCAAACGCTTTTGTTCCAACCATAAAGACATTGCCACCTTGTTTTACAAAGTCATCTGTTTTTTTACGTACATTGGGATGAACGGTTTTCTCCCCTGATATGATAAGGTTTCGGGCAGTAGCAGTATTAATTAAGTCAATTTCATTGTTTTCAATCTTCCTGACCGAAAACCCATTATTTTCAATTTGTTGCTGAAAAGTTGTTGAACCAGAAAATACATCACCATAAACCATTACATCACCCAGCACGGCCCGTTGGTTGTGCTGCGGCTGATTAGACTGTCCAACATGCTGATACAGGTCGTAATATTCGGTTTGTGCTGTTTTCTTCTGTGTAGTTTTTTTTTGTCTTTGTGCTTGTAAATCAAGTACGAGAACAAATAGAATAAGAAGGATACCTGCAAAGGTTATTAACTTTGTTGCAAAGCTTTTTTTCATGGTATTAAAATAAGTGTTTGTTGCAAAAATAGATTAATTGTCACGAACAAAAACACCTAATTGCGTATTTTTACCCTCAAAAAGCGATTACATGCATGTAATGAATTAACAATACCGTTTATACTTGTAAATTGATGATTATGTAACGTCTAATTGATTACTTATAGCTAACATCATCAAACTCCAACCCATCACTATTTAAGAAAACACTCAAAAAACGAGTATACAATTTCATTTGACTCCGGGTTCGGTTCATGTTTGGGGCGGTTGGTCATGGCAACCCGGTTTTTGTAGCCCAGCAATCGGTTTACAGCAATTGAATGGTTCAACGGAATCCATCTTTCCACCGGATCGGAAGAACCTCCGGACACAAGAAAAGGACGCGGAGCCATCAGAGCATGTAGCTCGTGCAGATCGTAATTGTTATTCATCAAATAGGGATATAAACCTTTTGCATCCTCAATCATACCTGTTTTTCTCCATGTGTTTGTCCATGGTGGCGGATAATAACCCAAGTACCAGGGTTCCCAGTAATTTACCCCACCCGCTTTGGTTTCATCAAAAACAATTCCAGGGTCAATCCAAGCCGCACAGGCAAACTTATCATACAGACATGAAGCAAACATAGACCATTTACCTCCATAAGAATGTCCGACAATACCAATACGGTCGGCATCGACTTCCTTTACTTTCGACAATGCTTCCAATGCATTTGCAGCAGCATAGGCTAACACAGACAAAGGCTGTATACTGGCATATTCCCTGCCGGGATAATAAATGGAATAGTTTTTTTCCAATGAAGTCCGGGTAGTACCTAATGACAAAGTAACGAATCCCCTTTTAGTAAGTTGCAAAGCAAAATCCCGATTTGGCTTGTTTCCCATACCCACAGCAGTTTCGGGCTCATAGAACACAGTAATTACAGCAGGCTTCTTCCCTTTGTTACGGGGTATCAGCAAATAACCTTCTGTTTGTTCATTAGGAGTCCAGTAAAAACGTACCTTATGTTGCAGATAAGTATCCTTCTCAACCGTTTCTATTATTTCAAACTTCTGGTCAGTCAGAACCGGAGGCCACATACCCATCAACCCCATCCAGGTATCTTTTATTTCTTTTCTGCGTAACAACCAGTCTTCTCTGGTTGCCACAGTATCACCATTATAAAATTTTAACGGGGAACGAAAATTTCCATAATTATTGATATAGTCTGCGGGGGGAGTAAAATAAGATTCTATTTTTCCCCATGCAACACCTGCCTCCTTTTTCTGTAACCGCGATGCATGAGCACACGATAATTGTAAAGATAAAACAGCACACACGATAAACAATAAATTGTATGAAATTTTACTTCTCATATCCCCGGCATTTACATATTAAATAATTTTTTTCTTTTCCTTATCCCAACGGACTAACCTCTTTTCAACATAAGATCTGTGTGCCATGATACAAGCAATTCCTTCTTCATAAGCCATGTCGATATTTGCACTTGGCGTTTTTTGCTCTCTGATACAGTTTACCCATTCCCGCAAATGGAGGTGAGTTACATCTATGTTATATCCGTTTATTTTCGTATTCGACAGTCCCCTGGAGGCAAAGTACTTTTCAGATGCAGAACTTACCGCATCGATCTGACCTGCATTAGGATTAAACGATAATGCCGGTGCAGACGGGTCAATAATGCCGGATGCAATACCTCCTTTAAACTGAGTCGAATCTTTATCAATCGTAATTTTAATATCATTACCCAACTCCATGGAAGCATCATGTCCCATAAACACCCTCCCGCGACTTCTGCTGGAAGCTAAGTTTCCGCTGTACATCAAAGTCAAATCCTTATCCGGATATTCAAAAACACAATGTAACGAATCAGGCATTTCCCGGTTATCCTTCCAGTAATAAATACCTCCTGAAGACATAACAGTTGTTGGAATTCCAATACGCAACAATTGATTGACCGCATCAAATTCATGTGTAAATAACTGTCCTATCAGCCCGGTATCATAGTCGAACCATTTCGTCCAGTTATAAAACCGATCGATACTAAAAGGTACATAAGGAGCCGGCCCGAGCCACTGCTTCCAGTCGATAGTCCGCTCATCGCCCGGTTTCGGATTTCCGTTTGCATCCAGATGACGAATCCAGGCTCCTGAAGCTGTATTGCGATTACTTGTAGTTTCAATAAGGGTGATTTTCCCCAGTACATTCTTGCGAATAATCTCTTTAGCTTGCTGAAAAACAGTACTCTGCGTAATCTGATGTCCTAATTGGAAAGTTATATCACTCTGTTTAACAAGCCGGTACAATTCATTCAATTCTTCTTCTGTATGTGCTACGCTTTTTTCCAGATAGATGTGCTTACCGGCTTTTGTAGCCTCTATTGCCATATGTCCATGCTGATGATCCGGAGTAGAAATAATCACAGCATCGATATCTTTGTCAGCCAACATCTCATGATAAGTCCGGTATCGTTTCACAGGAAGATGATGTGTTACTTTGTCCGGATGTACCGGATTTTTCGCTATAATCATCCCCTTTTCTGCATTCATATCAAAAACATCACATACACCGGTAATGGCAACATTCAGGTATTCCTGATTTACAATATCTTTCAGAGTATTATTTTTCTTACGCTGCTCTACAGCATCGGGATGTAAAAAGCCTAATGCGCTTGCCAATTGCGTACCCCTGGTTCCAAATCCGATAATCCCGATGCGAATTAGTTCACCGGAAGCTTCTTTTTTACCAAAATCCGAAACCGGCAGTTCCAGGTCATGCAATCCCAGTTCCCTTACCAATCTTAACTTTTGATCTTTATCGTAATTTAATTTATCAAAAACCTTAATACCTAAAAATCCGGCAACGGGGACTCCTGCAAGCGCTTTCAGGGCACTCCTGCGTGATATCTTCTTAGTAGTTTCCTTTTCTTTATTATTTATTTGATCCTGGTCTGCCATCGCCTTTTCTGTTATTAAAAGATTTACACAAAAAATAATCTAAACCATAAAACTTATTGGTAGGAAATACAGCTAACAACAATAATACTACCGCCTCAATAAGGGTCTTATTTACAATCAGATTAGAGCCTTCCACAGGCACCTGATATGCCAATCCAATCATGGGAGGTGTTGCCAGGTAATACAACAGCAACAACACAAAGCCGCTAACTGCTGCTATTTTAAAACAGCAACCCAATATTATGCCGGTCCCGATTAGAATCAATCCCCATACATTCATGAAGTCGACAAACGACATTACGGATGGATTTGACACAATCCACTGAAAAAAATCGGTTAAAATCCACTGTGAGTTTTTTAAATACTCCGCAGCAGTCCAATCCGGAATTATCGCTTTTGAAATTCCTTCGTAAAGGATATGCCAACCTATCAAAAACCTCAACAGGAGCAATAATATTAATTGCAATGAGGTATAGCTATTAGTATTTTTTGTCATAGAGTAAATTATAAAAAACTTTTCGTTTTGATTGCAGGTAAATATTTATCTGCAATCAAAACGAAAAAAAGTCGAAATTATTAAAAACACATCAATTTTTCAAAGAATTACGTATCAACTTACTTTGTTACATTGGCTAATTTAAACGCAGTGGTTGTTATGTAATACTTTGCAAGCATGTTGGGAATTTCCCATGCCGGCATTTCACCCTGAACCAAATACCGGAAAAAAGTCTCAGCTACCTGCGCAAAATGCGCTTCATGTGCCTTTTTATACTCTTCTGGTACAACCACACGGACTTTATCGTTTTCTGTTTGAAAGCTGACATTCGGGTAAGTCTGTGCCAAAGTGTTTTTAAACATATCCAACGCTTGCATAAAATCAGCAACTTCAACTCCTTGTGCCGGAGATAAAAATAATTCCGGTATGAAACCGGTACTTTCATCCTGAACTACCTCTACAACAGCACGGGTACCCTTAATGACAGAAGTGTGGGTGTCACCTGAACCTGCAGGAGCTTCGAAGTTCCATTTAACATTCAGTGCCACATGAGTGTCTTTTACTTTATAGAGAATATTTCCATTGGCATAAACTTCTAATTTACCATCCCTTACATATTGAAGCAGATAATCCGGGAATTGAGTCATTTGAGTTGATTTTGCAAACTCTTCAAAAGATATCACCGTAGGCCAATGTGTTGCACCGAGTACCTGAATATCTTTTTTATAATCCAACGCCACTTCAGGATAACATTTCCAGTGAACAATATCGATAAGATGCGTTGTCACATCCACCAAACCTTCTCCCTGTTGATTCACATCATAGTACCAGGCAGGACGAATCAACGGTTTACCGGCGACTTCCTTGAAAAAATGATGAACACTCTCGAGTCTGACTGCCGGATCTTCCGGTGAATCAGCACGTAACACTCCAAACAATGATTTATCGGACATGATAACACGTTGCAGTACATTCAAGACAGCAAACCTTTCGGTCATCATATCGTAAATCATCACCTTCTCTTTTTCTGCTTTATGAACTGCTTTCAATAGCAATTCAAAATTTTCCGGATTAATTGCCAAAGGTTTATCTGCCAACACATGCAAACCTGAAGATACTGATTTATACAGATAGTCCGTCTTCATCCGGTTGTTGCCTGCCAGTACGACCACATTTCCTGCCGGATGCCGGAGCATTTGCTCCAAGAAATCAGCTCCATCATATACGACCGGATTCCAGTCGGTAGGATTTTCGGGCCGTGTATTGAAGGATTGAATTCTTTCCAGATGTTGGGTCAAACCGACACCTTTCGGAGCATATACAAAGACGTCCCGGCTTATACTGGCATTCTGTTGTTTCAACAGTAAATCGGCGTGAAAATGACCGGGATCAACCACCATCAATCGCACCTCACCATCTTTTCCTGTAAACTGAGGTGCCTTATCCCCCGACCGGCAGCCTAAAAGTGACGTAACAAGGACTCCCAAAACTGTTATTTTATTCCAATAATTCATTTAATCTGCTTTGTATCTTATATTTTCATTTTTTTGATCAACTTCTTAGCCTCTTTCTGACCTTTTTTCATGGCATCAGCAATTGTTACAACTTTACCGCCTTTTTCCCGACTCATATCAGCTGCCTCAATAAACGCAAATATTTCCAGTGTTTCTTCTTTTGAAACCGGTACTACTTTGGTTTTAAAAAACTGAACAACTTCCACTAATAAAGGATCGTAACCTTTGTAACCTCCTGCAGGGACAACACCTTTATCGGTTAGCGCCGAACCGCCATATGACAGTTTTCCGTCTCTTATTCCACGAACAGTTCCTATTCTTCCGTCACTCCACTTCCCAACTATCAGATCAGAACCTTCTGTATAGGTTCTCTGAACAGATTCACATCCCTGCCCCATAATGGTATACATAGTTTCGACACCATGTATCGCATACCAGGCTAAATCAGCATGTGATGGTTCCATTGTTGCCGGCGAAAAAGCATCTGCTCCAAACACTTTACCCAGCTCTCCCTTTCTCAACTTTTGATTATCGGGAGAATATCTGAGAGCAGACGACGAAAATAAGGGCACATTATATTTCTCGGCCATTTCAAAGATAGCAATTGCCTGTGCCAGGTTTGCTCCGATCGGTTTGTCAATAAAAACCGGTTTTCCTGCTTTAAAAACCAACAAAGCCTGCTCGGGATGTAAATTTCCGTCGTTTGTTTCCAGCATCACACAATCCACTTCTTTCAACATATCCTCAATTGAATCTGAAATTTTTACTCCATATTTTTTTACTTCATCAATATATTTTGGAATGCGATCTAAGCTGGTCTTTATCGTTTTCGAACCATAAGGATATGCAGCAACTACTCTAAAACCAGCATACTCAGGTTTTGGATCCTCTGTATTAAATGCTTTTACAAATGCCGGAGAGTGTGATGTATCAAGCCCTATAATACCAACCTTTATCTGAGCTTGCAAGGAAGTTCCTACAAGCATCAAAGCGATAAAAATATTAAATACGATTTTTTTCATGGCCATTATTATAAATTTAATTTTTTAGAACTTTCATTATCCAGATATAATATCACATTATCCTTTGTTCTTAATATGGTTGCCGGACATTTTTCTGAGATATCCTCATTCAACGTCCTGTAAACTGCTTCAGCCTTATTAATTGCAGGCACAACGCAAAACATATATTCAGCCTTCATCAAAGAAGGAATCGTCAGCGTAAAAGCACGTGCAGGCACCTGTTTCAATTCCTCAAAACATTTGTCATTTACCTGCTGCTGGCGGCAAACCAAATCCAGCTCCACAACTTTTATCGCTTTCGGATCATTAAAGTCGGCCACCGGAGGGTCGTTAAATGCAATATGGCCGTTCTCCCCGATACCCAGACAAACAATATCCACCGGGTTATCTGCCAGCAATTTTGCATAGCGGTCACATTCCTGTTCATAATCAGGATTGCTGCCGTTAATATAATTTACAGTCCGGAACGGCACTTTAGCAAAGATATGGTTTTTCAAAAAATTCCCAAAACTTTGAGGCGCCCCATCCGGAAGACCGATGTATTCATCCATGTGGAAAGCATTGATGCGAGACCAATCGATAGATTTGTTTTCTGTGAGATAACGCAAACAATCTTGTTGTGAAGGCGCCGCAGCAAAAATAATGTTAATTACCGGTTTGTTTTGTAGCAAACCTTTAATGGCTTCGGCAATATCCGACGCTGCTCTTTTACCCATTTCATCTCTTGTGGAGAAAGCTTTAATTTGTAATTTATCTTTAGCAAAAGAAGCCGTAGCAGCCGTTTTAGTTTCAGAATATGACATTTCCCTGAATAATTGTATGTTTAATATTAATATTGTTATCAAAAATTACGATATCAGCATCTTTACCAACCTGAATGGATCCTTTACGATCATCAATACCCAACACACGGGCTGGAGATTCTGTCATCATGCTAACTGCTTCTACCAATGGTATTTCAGCCAAATCGCGCATGGTACGCACACAACGGTCACCCGTTGCAACACTGCCTGCAAAAGCAGTACGGTCCGGCAACTTGGCAACTCCATCTTCTACCAATACCCTTTGTCCATCCTTCAGACTTCCCAGAATACTGTCACCATCGCCCATACCAGCTGCACGCATACAATCTGTACACAACATAAGCCTGTTTGGACCTTTAATTTTATAGAGTAATTTCAGTAATGGTTGAGGAACGTGAATGCCATCGGAAATCACTTCTAACACGATGCCGTCATTATAATAGCCCGCTTCCACAACACCTGCATAACGAAAAGCATTACGACGGGTAATACTCGCTGTACAGGAATAGAAATGGGTAATATGGCGAAAACCGTATTCATAAGCCTCCATAGCTTCCTCGAACGTTGCATCGGTATGAGCCATCGAAAGCATGATACCCCGTTTTTTTAGTTCGGTTGCAAATTCCAATGCTCCGGGCAACTCAGGCGCCATACTCCAGCGTTTAATAATATCACCGCCCTTTTCTAAAATCTCCATATACTCCTTCGGATCGGGGTTACGCAGGTAACGAGGGTCCTGTGCGCCTTTCTGGTTAAAGGCAAAATAAGGTCCCTCCAGGTGAAGTCCACCCAATATGGCACCTTTCTTATTTGCTTTCTGTGCCTTTCTGAACAGTTCAAAGGTATCGTAAAGTCCTTCGTTGGTACTGGTCAGGGTGGTAGGCAACAGATAGGTTGTACCGTGTTTGGCATGCATTTCAGCCGCACCCAGATAAGCTTCCATGGTAGCATCCATAAAATCATGGTTACCAGCCCCATGTGTGTGCAAATCAATAAACCCCGGGGAAACATAATTACCACCCGCATCGATTACTTCAGCACCTTCAATATTCACATCACCAGTCTCTATAGCCGTAATGATACTATCCTCTATCACAACCGACCCAATCCCTATATCCCTGAAGGGAGTCAGAATTCTTCCGTTTTTTATTATCAGTTTCTTCATTATATAACTATTTTATTTCTATAACCACAAAAGGAACAAAAGATAAACTAAGGGAACACAAAAGATAAACTCTTAAACCAATTAACTACTAACCACTATCAACTAACCACTGATTTTGCTTTTCTCCAATACTCAATCTTATGCCCAATCGTAGCAAAGAAAATCAGATACAAGAAGCATGGAACAAGCACCCAATAGGCAACTTTGTACGCGTCAAACAGAGGCAGTGCACTATTTAAATCAACCACATAACTGAACACCAGAGGAAGGATGGCACTACCACACAATCCCATTACAAGGAAAGATGAACCCAAATTGGTATATTTTCCCAGATCACGGATTGCCAACGGCCAGATACCCGTATAGATTAACGCATTTGAATATCCCATCAAAACCAGAAACCAAATAGAAATATCCGTCTCCAGTCCGAGTATATTAACTTTACCTGTAGTGAAAATAGTAAGCAGAGAGAACAACAGGCCAAGTGAGGAACATATCAGCAGAGCATTCTTTTGATTCAGATACTTGGGGATGAGTACAATTCCTGACAAATAGCCCAGGAAAGTAAAGAACATAGTGAAAGAAGGAAAGTTCTTCGCATTGCCTTCCAGCGGCAATCCCATCGTTCCCGCATAATCAATAATTGTTGCCAAAGATATCATCTGGGAACCAACATGGAAAAAAATTGCCAGAGCACCAAGGATTAACCAGGGGTACTGGAATATCGAAGTACGGGTATCAACTTTGCCTGAAGTACTCTTGTTGACATCCTTAGCATCCAGTTCCGGCAGCATCGAATAACGAACAACAATACCGAAGATAAAAAGGAAAATACCCAGTATTAAATACGGAGTCATCACCCCGCGAATCAGTGTATCCAGTGCAGTTTCAAGTTCTGCTCCTGAAAACACACCTTCCTTGATCTGCTGCATCAGTACCTTGTCCGATTCCTTTATAACAACGGCAGCAAAAACCAGATTGGCTATAATTCCGGCCAACTTGTTCCCTGTACCCACGATACTCAACCGTTTGGCGGCGCTCTCACGCGGACCGATAATCGTAACATAAGGATTAGCAGCCGACTGAAGAATGGCCAGACCAATACCAAGCATAAACAGACCTATCAGGAATATCTCGTAAGTACGCCAGTAAGCGGCAGGCACAAACAACAAGGCACCCAGAGCCATAAACCACAACCCGTACATGATACCACGCTTGTAACCCACCTTATTCAACAAGAAAGAGGAAGGAATGGCCATCACCAGATAAGCAATAAAAAAAGCAAAAGTAACCAGATAAGACTGTACGATGGTGAGTTCACAGGTCAGCTTAAAATAAGGTATTAAAATCGTATTGACCCAGGAAACCAATCCAAAAATGAAAAATAAGGTAGCCAAAATCAACATCGAAAAAAAACGGGTACGCTTCTCGGAAGCGACAGCAGGCGCGGTCTTGCTCATGATATATACGTTTAAGAGTTTATAAATTACGCAATTAGCCCTGATTTTCGTATATCATTTTCACTAAAATCAGGTTGAACGTTGCAAATTTACACCTTAGAACGTAATAAAAACACCCTAAAAACGTAATACTATCTTCAAAAAGCGTTTTTTTATATCCCAGAAAACTGTTTGCGAAATTCGTTCGGAGTATATTCCTTATATTTCTTAAAAATTCTGGAGATATTTTTGCTATCATTAAATCCGGATTGCAAAACAATATCAATTAAAGGCTTATCTGTGGTTATCAGCAAATTAGCCACATGATCAATCCGTCTCCGAATGATATATTGATAAATGGATATTCCCATTTCATCCTTAAATTTAATTTCAAGAATCCTGCGTGAAAGAGGCACTAACCCCACTAATTCGTCAATCGACTTCAATGTGATATAATTCTTTTCGATGTAATCCACAACTACTTTCACATGCGTATTGTGAATCACAATTTTTTCGGTCGACTTCCGCACAACAATACGTAAAGGCTTAACTACAATATTGAATGGAACATTTCTTCTCTCTTTCACCATCTGATGCAACAACCTGGCTGCCTCATACCCCCCTTTCTCAACATCAAGTACAATAGAAGAAATAGGAGGATCTGATAAATTACATATCATCTCGTCATTATCTACCCCCAATAAGGCAATATCATCCGGAATCCTTATATTATTAATTTTACACAACTGGGATATTTGTAACGCAAAACTATCGTCACAGGCAAAAACAGCGACCGGCTTTGGCAACGAAAGCAACCATTTTTCCAATTCAATATGACTTGCCTCCCATTGTTCGTCGCTAAGACTTTCTGTTTCAAACAAAAAGAAAGATCCTCCCTGTTTTTCCACTTCATTTTTAAATCCGAATGCACGTTCCTCAGACCAGATGACCCCTCTGTTGCCATAGAAAGCAAAATTCCTGAATCTCTTTTCAATGAAATATCTGGCTGCCATCTCACCCGTTTCAACATAACTTCCGGTAAGATTTGAAAAATAATCACTCCGCTCCCGGTAATTCTGAAGCACAACCGGGATATTTAAATCTTTGAGCAATGTTTTACCTTCGGTATCCCATTGTGCTATAATCGCATCAGCCTTCCATTCTCTTGCCCATTTAACAATACCCTCTTTTCCATACAATGATTTATAATAGGATGGCAGTCGGTAAAATATCCAATATCCATATTCTTTGGAATAGTTTATAACACCCTGAAGTAAGCCCCGGCTGAACTCACTTGAATAATCAATCAATAAAAGTACCCGTATCATGATGAATTTTGTTTCTCAATGGCTAAATATTCAATAAAAATCTGCAAATAGAAGGTATTCTCATCTGTTGATTCAAATGATGCACAAATATATTAATTTTTTTTCAATGCATTGGTTGTTCAGTTTATGCCCCGGAAAATTAATTTTACGTTTTTTGAGGATAATAAAACGAAAAACACGGACATATATACCAAAAAAAATCGCATCTTTGACCAGTTTTTCAAACAGACAAAACACGAACATACATTTATGTAGGTACCTGTAACATTTAATACTCAATTCATAAACACATAAACATGACAACAAGAAGAGATTTTTTAAAAAACCTGGCAACAGGAACAGCTGCACTATCAGTAGGGGGAATTATACCCGGAGTAAGTGCAAAAAGTTATAACAGCATTTTAGGTTCTAACGAAAAATTCAGGATCGGTGTTATGGGAGTAAATTCGAGAGGACTTGCTATTACAAAGACTCTCGCTATTCATAAGGATGCTATCGTTACCCACATTTGTGATGTTGATTCCCGTGCTGCAGAAAAAGCTGTTAGCAATGTAAAAAAAGCGGCAGGTAATACTCCTAAAATCTTTGCAGATATCCGTGAGATGCTCAAAGAGGATTTTGACATCCTGGTGGTTGCCACTCCCGACCATTGGCATGCACCGGCTGCCATTATGGCTATGCAGGCAGGAAAACATGTTTACCTGGAAAAACCAACCAGCCACAGTCCTGCAGAAAACGAATTACTTATCCGTGCTGCAGCCAAATACAACAAAATCGTTCAGGTTGGTAATCAGCGCAGATCCTGGCCTAATGTTATCAAAGGTATCGAAGAAGTACAAAACGGAACAATCGGTAACGTGTATTATGGGAAAGGATGGTATACAAACAACAGGCCTTCAATCGGAATCGGGAAAGTTGTTCCGGTACCGGATTGGTTGAACTGGGATTTGTGGCAAGGACCCGCACCACGTGTAAAAAACTTTAAAGATAACTTCGTACATTATCATTGGCACTGGTTCTGGCATTGGGGAACCGGGGAAGCTCTGAATAACGGAACTCACTTTGTAGATATGTTACGCTGGGGCATGGAAGTGGACTATCCGACTAAAGTAACTTCAGTTGGAGGAAGATACCGCTACCAGGATGACTGGGAAACACCGGACACTCAGCTTATTGGATATGAATTTGGAGACAAAAAGTCATTCGTATGGGAAGGACGCAGTTGCAATGGGAAATCTATCGAAGATTATGGTGTAGGCGTTATATTCTATGGAGAAAAGGGAAGTATTGTTATTAGCGGAGGAAATGAATATAAGGTTTACGACCTGAAAAGTAAATTAATTAAACAGGTTGACAGCACGGTTGGCTTCGAAGAAGGTAATTTAATGGGACCATCACAACAGCTTGATGCGCTACACTTTACCAATATGTTTGAAGGAATTCGCACTGGAGCCAAATTAAATTCCGACTTATTAAATGGATGTATCAGCACCCAACTCGTACAACTTGGAAACATCTCCCAGCGAGTTGGACGTTCTCTGAATATTGATCCTGTTACCGGAAGAATAATCAACGACAAGAAAGCCGAGAAACTTTGGAGTCGCAGCTACGAAAAAGGATGGGAGTTAAAAATTTAAAATTCTCAATATTATTCCCATTTTCAATGGCTATTCAAACTAAGAAGTTAGGTGGAACCAATCCACCTGGCTTCTCGTTTTTTTACCTATTATAGATCAACAAATTTCATATTTAAAACTGAATGAGTAAATTTGCATTTTTGAAATAGCTAACAACGGAAAGCAGAATACGACCTTTAAACCACAAAAGGTACAAAAGATGGACTAAGGAAACACAAAAGGAAATTTTTTATTAAACCATATAAGCCATATAGATTACATAGTAAGTATTTAGACTTTAGACATTAGACAAATATATAACACTTTATTCAATAAAAACTAATAAATACATGAAAACAAACAGAAGAACTTTCCTCAAGACTGCCGGGAGTTTGGCCTTATTCAGCGTAGTTCCGCGCCATGTATTGGGACGTGGATACATTGCCCCCAGCGACCAGCTTACAAAAGGTGTAATTGGTGTTGGTAATATGGGTAAATCACATTTCAGGTACGATAACACACGTGTTGTTGCTATTTGCGATGTGAACAAGAAAAATCTTAACGACGCTGCCGGCAGATTAAAAGAAGAAGTAAAGCAATACCACGATTTCAGGGATTTGCTCCTGGACAAAAACGTAGACATCGTACACATTGCCACACCGCCGCACTGGCATGGGCTTATGGCTGTAGAAGCTGCCAAAGCGGGGAAAGATATCTTTTGTGAAAAACCCATGACCCGCACCATTGGTGAAGGGAAAAGGGTCGTTGAGGCCATGCAGCAATACGGACGTATCTTCCGTCTGAACACATGGTTCCGTTTCAAGGATCCTTTTTACGGATTGGGCACTCCGGTTAAACCATTGAAAAAGCTTGTTCAAAGCGGATTGTTAGGTTGGCCGCTGAAAGTGACCATCAGTAAACATACCGGCTTCAACTGGAAATTCTTCTGGATAGGAAAAACAGATCTACTCCCGCAACCCACGCCCAAAGATCTGGATTACAACATGTGGCTCGGACCGGCTCCTTTTAAGCCATACAACGAACATCGCACCGCAACTACTTTCCGAGGTTACTGGGATTATGATGGTGGTGGACTCGGTGATATGGGACAGCACTACATCGACCCGGTGCAATATATCCTAGATAAAGATTATACCAGTCCGGTTAAAATCGAAGTGGATGCACCACAACAACATCCGGATGCTGTCGGTGTTTGGAATTCAATAACCTACACCTACGAGGATGGTTGTCAAATTGTATTGTGGGGAGAAGACTATGGCCAGCCAAACACCCCTTACATAGCTGGTCCAAAAGGAAATGTTTACAAAAACTTCGTTTGTGATATACCTGACTGGCAACGCAAACTGGCCGATTATCCGGAACCGGCCGATCAAAACACCGACTTCCTGGAATGTATCAAAACCCGTCAGAAATTCGCATTGAATGAAATGAACGGCCATCGTTCTTCTACCATTGTAAATCTGGGTGTTATTGCTTTACGCCTGAATCGCACCCTGCATTTCAACCCGGTAACACAGGAATTCATCAACGACCCGGAAGCCAACAGGTTATTAGATCAACCCATGCGGGCGCCGTGGAGTATATAGGCTCCCAGCTCCCTAAAAGGGAAGCATAGAAAGCTGAAGAACTACCACAATTATGTGGATGTCCACAAGAAACTCTTTAAACTCTTAATTTTTTAAACTCTTAAACAATCCAAATGAAACGCATAATATTTTTGATAAGCCTGTTCAGCCTGCTGATGCTTCAGCCATCAATGGCACAACTACCCAAGAACAGGACTACTGCAACCGTAATAGCCGATGCACTCAGTCAGTTACCGGCTTCAAACGGCAAAAAATACAATCAGGTTATTTCTGAACTGGTATTAACAGGCGAAGAGGGACTGCTGCAATTAGTCGGTATGCTAAACCCACCTGAGGTGGGAAAAAATGCAACCGTAGAATTCGCACTGAGCGGCTGGACTCATTTCTCTGCAACTGACGCAGCATTAAGAGAAATGACTGCTAAAGCATATTTGAAAGCGTTGGATATGACCCAAAATAAAGTTCATAAAGCCTTTATCATCCGTCAATTGGAACTGGTCGGAGAAGCAGAAAGTATCGATAAATTAGTCAGTTACCTTACTGATGCTGAATTGGTAAACCCGGCAGCTCAGGCATTAGTTGCCATGGACACTCCTGAGGCAAAAAAGGCCTTATTAGAAGCCTTGCGTAGAGCTAATGCTGAGACTGAACTGTCAATCGTCAATGCAGTGGGACAAACTTTCAATACCGATGCAGAACCCATTCTACTGGAGAAACTGAAAAAATCAACATCCGAAGAAAGTGATAAAATCATCCTGACCGCTATCAGCAAAAGTGGAACTGGTTTTTCACTGAAAGCGTTAGAAGAAAAAGCTGCTGCTAAAAAATATCAGTATGAAAAATCAGGTGCATTGGATGCTTATATCAACCTGATTGAAAGAGTGGCCGAAAGAAAAGATAATAGTTCAGCTCAAAAAGCAGCTCAAAAACTCTTATCTAATGCAACCAAAAGCAATAATTTTGAAGCCCGTGTCGCAGCTTTAAATATACTGATGCAGATACCTACCGTTGATAAAGCTAAACTGGTAAAAAAAGCAATCAGCGATAAAGACAAAGCGTATGTCAGTCATGCTTTAAGTTTATACAACACTCCTGACGAGAAAACTACCAACAGTATTGTTAAAAATATCTCCAAAAAAGAAATAGCTACGCAGGAAGTTATATTGTACTGGCTCGGTAATACAAAACAGGAAAAACAACTCCCGCTCGTATTATCTTATTTTAATAACGAAAATACAGACCTCCGCACTGCAGCTATTCGTTCGGCATCCGGTATCGGCGGCATTCAATCGACGAAGGCCATATTGGAACTATTGAAGACAGATGCCCCCAAAACCCTTAAACTCGTTGAAAGCACACTTCTGTCTTCGAAAGCTGATGTTACCTCAGGAGTGATGTCGGTATATGATCAGGCCAGTGAGGGAGGAAAACTGGTCGCCCTAAATGTATTGAGCAACAGGAAAGCCACACAATATGCCGCTTCTGTTATAAATGAAATGGAGAAAGGTAGTCTCAACGTTCAACAAAAAAGTGCACAAATCCTGAAAAACGTGGTGACTGAAAAGAATCTCGGTCAACTCTTCATCCTGATGGAGAAACCAAAACAACCCTACCTTACACCTATACAGGAAGCAATCAATCAGGTATTGTCCGAACTTCCTGCAGAGAAGCAAATGGAAATCATCAACAAACAAATGGAAACATCTTCATTAAAACGTTTGTACTATCCTTTGTTAATCAAAACAGGATCCAAAGCTTCATTCGACATGATTGCCGAAACCTACAAACAAAGCACAGGAGACGACAAAGAGGCTGCATTTAAAGCGCTTATCACTTCGTCTGATTTCGAAACCATCTATCTGTTATTGGATATTTTGGAAGCTAATCCCCCTGCTGCCAATGCTAAAGAAGCTGTTAACGCCATCCTTAAATTAATTGCATCTTCCGGCAAAACAGGAGAGGTGCAAACTGTATTCCTGCGCACCGTAATGCCTTTTGCACAAGACATCCAACAACAGAAAAACATTATTGGTATGCTGGGAAAAGCCGGCACATTCCAGGGATTGCATGTTGTTGCCACCTATCTTGAGAAACCGGAATTGAAGGAAGCTGCCTGTCAGGCCATCATTAGTATTGTGCTTGACAGACCTGAAATGGCAGGCGCCTCTACAACAAAAATTCTACAAAAAGTAATGAAAGAAGTTGATAATCCTGATGCCGGTTACCAACGTGACGCCATTCAAAAGTATCTGAATGAAAATCCGAAAAAAGGTGGTTTTGTTGCTTTATTCGATGGCAACAGCCTGAATGGTTGGAAAGGACTTGTTGGCAATCCGCTCACTCGTGCAAAAATGACTCCGAACGAGTTGAAACTGGCACAGGAAAAAGCTGATAAAGAAGCTGTAGAGAATTGGATTCCTGGAGCAGGCGAATTGCTGTTTACCGGTAAAGGTAATAACCTGTGTACCGAGAAGCAGTATGGCGACTTTGAAATGTATGTCGACTGGAAACTCTATCCCGGAGCCGAACCGGACGCCGGTATTTACCTGCGTGGCACGCCTCAGGTACAAATATGGGATACTGCCCGCGTAAAAGTGGGCGCTCAGGTAGGATCAGGCGGTTTGTACAACAACAAAGTCAACCAAAGCAAACCACTGAAAGTCGCAGATCTGAAATTAGGAACCTGGAATACCTTCCACATCAAAATGATTGGCGAACGGGTAACGGTGTATCTCAACGGCGAGTTGGTAACCGACAATATCATCCTCGAAAACTACTGGGACAGAAATCAACCTATCTTCCCGTTTGAGCAGATTGAGTTACAGGCTCATGGTAGCAAAGTTGCTTACCGCGACATCTACATCCGTGAAATTGAACGTCCCGAGCCATTCAAACTGTCAAAAGAAGAAGAAAAAGAGGGTTATGAGATCTTATTTGATGGCACAAACATGCATAAGTGGACAGGCAATACAACTGATTATGTAACAGAAGATGGTAATATCGTCCTGTATCCGAGCAAAAGTTTCGGTGGAAATCTATACACCAAAGAAGAATATGGCAATTTTGTATTCAGATTTGAATTCCAGCTTACTCCCGGCGCTAACAACGGATTGGGTATACGTACACCGATGGAAGGCGATGCAGCTTACGTGGGCATGGAACTTCAAATCCTCGACAACGACGCACCTATCTACAGCAAACTGAAAGAATATCAATATCATGGTTCTGTATATGGCATCATTCCGGCTAAGCGCGGGTACCTGAAACCTAACGGCGAATGGAATTATCAGGAGGTTATCGCCAACGGTGACAACATCAAAATCACCCTGAACGGAACTGTTATCCTCGAAGGAAACCTGAAGGAAGCCACAAAAAACGGAACGCTGGATAATAAAAAACATCCCGGTCTATTCAATGAAAAAGGACACATTGCTTTCCTGGGACACGGATCGAAGGTGAAGTTCAGAAATATCAGGGTGAAAAGATTGTAATCCGTCTTTTTGAATTACGATGTTTTTCAATGTAGAAACATCGTGGGTTTTATTTGTAGAGACAGGGTATGTATATTTGTAGAGACAGGGCATGCCCTGTCTCTACAAATATACATACCCTGTCTCTGCTTTTTTCAGAGGTCAATCACAACACATACATGTTAATTATTGTTAATATTTCGAGGGTAAATTCTCACCATTTCACCAATCGCTTATTGTAGCTTTTAAACCTTTATAAAAGTTCTAATTAACATGCCGACCTGCTTGATTTATCATTTTTCCCATTTCTGACACCAAAAACACTTATTGTATATTATACGATATGATTTAATCAATTTACCGTACATTTTACAATATCTAATATGCTGATTTAATGACATATAAATCTAAAATATTTTTATTATTCAAATTATAAAATTACTTTTGTCATATAAAATCTAATAAAATGAATGCTAACACAATTTATAATCCTTACGTATCCGTCGACTGTGTCATTTTTGGTTTTGATGGAGAAAAGTTGAAATTACTTTTAATAGAAAGAAATATCAAAGAACAAAATGAATGGTACAATGATAAGAAGTTACCAGGAAGCATTATTTTAAAAGATGAAGATCTGGATGATGCGGCAATAAGGATTTTATATGAATTAACCGGACTAAAAAACATCTATTTAAGTCAATTTCATAGTTTTGGAGATCCTCAACGTACAAAAAACCCACGTGACATCCTGTGGTTAGAAAACACAATGAAATTAAAAATTGAGAGAATCGTGACAGTCGGATATGTTGCATTAATTAAAATTAACCGGAAAATACAGCTTGAATCAGATAACACAGAGGCAAACTGGTATGAATTAAAGGATGTAAAGAAAATGCGACTGGCTTTTGATCATGCTGAAATTATAAAAAAAGGGCTTGAACATATTCGACATAACTTAAACAGAGAGCCATACTTGTTTTTTGAATTGTTACCCCGTAAGTTTACCATTACACAATTAAGAACACTTCATGATACAGTTCACCAAGTTCGCTCTGATGTCCGGAATTTCAATAAAAAAGTTGCTCAGATGCCTTATGTCGTAGCTTTGGATGAACTGGAAAAAAATGTACCTCACCGGGCTGCAAGACTTTACAAATTCGATAGAAAGAAAACCTGGTAGAACACAACTCCGGCGGTATTCTCTTTTACATTACAATCTTATATAAATTTCAACACATGAATGGATCCTATTTAATTGGCTACGATCTGGGCAGTTCCTCAATAAAAGCATGTTTATTTAATGCTCTAACCGGAGAATGCATTACATCAGCTTATTATCCCCGGCAAGAAATGGTTATAAAATCGGGAAAAACCGGATGGGCAGAACAAGATCCTGAAATGTGGTGGGAAAATCTGAAAAAAGCAACGAAAGCTATCTTGTCTGAAACAGAGATCAATCCTATTCATATAAAAGCAATTGGAATTTCATATCAGATGCATGGTTTGGTGTTAGTGGACAGCAATCAAAAAGCAATCCGTGATGCAATTATCTGGTGCGATAGCAGAGCAGTTTCTCTTGGGGATAAAGCTTTTCAGGATTTGGGTAAATCAACTTGTCTGGAGCATCTGTTAAATTCACCTGCTAATTTCACATTGTCCAAATTAGCGTGGGTAAAAGAACATGAACCGGATGTTTTCAGTAAAACACGTTATTACATGTTACCAGGAGATTATATAGCCATGCGCATGACCGGAAAGGTTGCTACCACAACAACCGGTTTATCGGAAGGAATTACCTGGGACTTTAAGCGAAACATGCAAGCAACATTTCTCTTTGATTACTGGGGAATCAATCAAGATATAGTTCCGGGACTTGTTCCTGTTTTCGGAGAGCAAGGAAGACTGAAACCGGAGATTGCCGCAGAGTTAGGACTACCCGAAGGAGTTCCTGTAACATACAGGGCCGGAGATCAACCGAATAATGCACTGTCTCTGAACGTATTGAATCCCGGAGAAGTCGCAGCTACAGCAGGTACATCCGGAGTGGTATACGGCATAAGTTCTGATTTGAAATATGACCCTGAACAGCGGGTTAATTCATTTGCACATGTAAATCACACAAAAGATGAAACACGGGTGGGCGTACTGTTGTGTATCAATGGAACTGCAATACTAAATAAGTGGATGCGAAACATTGTTGCTCCTGCTGAGATGAGTTACGAACAAATGAATGAACTGGCAATGACAATTCCCATCGGAAGTGAAGGTGTTTGTATCTTACCATTTGGTAATGGAGCCGAAAGGATGCTGAAGAATAAAGAATCCGGCTGTTCCATTCATGGAGTTGATTTCAACCGGACAACCAGAGGACACCTGATTCGTGCAGCACAGGAAGGAATCGCGTTTGCATTCAAATACGGCATGGATATGATGAATGAGTCTGGAATTGAGACCCATACCATCCGAGCTGGAAATGCAAATTTATTTTTGAGTCCCGTTTTTCGTCAGACCCTGGCAAACATCACAGGTGCAACTATTGAACTTTATAATACAGACGGTTCGATCGGAGCTGCACGGGGAGCCGGAATCGGACTGGGCATTTATAAAGACTCCCGGGAAGCATTTTCTTCGCTGAAAAAAGTTGCACACATAGTTCCTGTACCGGAAGAAACAGAACCTGCATTGAAAGCATATCGACATTGGCTGAAACACATGTAAAGCATAATCTAACAACAATATAAATAGAAAAAATTAAATGAAAACAAAGATTTATTTTCCTGAAATAGAAAAAATTAATTTTGAAGGAAAGGATAGTAAAAACCCATTGGCATTTCGTTATTATGACGCAGAAAAAACAATTTACGGTCGTAAAATGAAAGACTGGTTTAAATTCTCAATGGCATATTGGCACACCCTCTGCAGCGAATCATCAGATCCATTCGGTGAAGAAACAAAAAACTTCGAATGGAACAGTGGTGATAACGCTCTTGAACGTGCAAAACAGAAATTAGATGCCGGTTTTGAATTTATGCAAAAAGTTGGGATAGAATATTTTTGTTTTCATGATGTAGACCTTATTGATGCAGGCAACTCAATTGAGGAATATGAAGCTAATATGAAAGCCATAGTTATTTATGCAAAGGAAAAAATGGCCAAAACAGGCATTAAACTCCTTTGGGGAACTGCCAATGTATTCAGCAACAAGCGTTATATGAACGGAGCTGCAACAAATCCTGATTTTGACAGTGTAGCTTACGCAGCTGTTCAGATTAAAAATGCGCTGGATGCCACTATCGAATTATCAGGTGAAAATTATGTCTTTTGGGGAGGACGCGAAGGATACATGAGCCTCTTGAATACTGACATGAAACGGGAGAAAGAACATCTGGCCATGATGTTGACAAAAGCGCGTGATTATGCCCGCTCAAAAGGATTTAAAGGTACTTTTCTAATTGAGCCTAAGCCGATGGAGCCGACAAAGCATCAATATGACTACGATGCAGAAACTGTTATTGGTTTTTTACGCGCCAATAAGTTGGACAAAGACTTCAAATTGAATATAGAGGTAAATCATGCTACGCTGGCCGGTCATTCTTTTGAACATGAATTACAATGTGCTGTTGATGCCGGAATGCTGGGCTCCATAGATGCAAACAGAGGAGATTATCAGAATGGTTGGGATACAGACCAGTTTCCGGTTGATGTTTACGAACTTACACAAGCCATGTTGGTGATTTTAAAAGGTGGCGGTTTGCAAGGAGGCGGAACAAACTTCGACGCAAAAACCCGCCGGAATTCGACTGATCCGGAAGACATCTTTATAGCGCATATTGCAGGTATGGATGCGTTTGCAAGAGCCCTTGAAGTCGCAGCAGAAATACTGGAAAAATCTCCTTATCTGACTATGCTCAAGGAACGGTATGCTTCGTTTGACAGCGGAGAAGGGAAGAAATTCGAGCAAGGATACCTTTCATTAGAAGATATGCGTAATTATGCTATTAAATCAGGGAAAGAACCTAACCCGGTTAGTGGTAAACAGGAACTATACGAGGCAATTGTGAACATGTACATTTAAGGTAAACCAAACATAATAAACAACGGTATCATGATCTCAAAAAACACAAATAAATTTTACATATTCGGTATCACATTGATAGCAACTTTGGGAGGATTGCTTTTTGGATATGATACAGCTGTCATTTCAGGCGCCGTAGAACCAATAAAAGTATTTTTTCATATCAATGAAATGAATTATGGTGATTTAGCTAATTTTTACCATGGAGCTACAGTCTCCAGTGCATTATTGGGCTGTATTCTCGGGAGTGCTGTATCAGGGATACTCGCATCTGGTTTAGGACGTAAAAGGTCATTGATGCTTGCAGCATTACTTTTTTTAGTATCTGCGCTTGGTTCTGCTTTTCCGGAAACATTTTTTTTCACGGAAAACACTCCCGTTTCAACACTGTTGGTTTCTTTTAACATATACAGAATCATCGGAGGCGTGGGTGTAGGATTGGCTTCTGCCATTTGTCCGATGTATATCGCAGAAATCGCACCAGCTGAGATTAGAGGAAAATTAGTTTCCTGGAATCAGTTTGCTATTATATTTGGTATGCTGGTAGTGTATTTCGTTAACTTTTTTATTGTAAAAGGTAGAGATGCCGAATGGATAAACGCTATTGGCTGGCGCTACATGTTTGCTTCCGAATCAATTATTGCGGCTCTGTTCGGCATAATGCTGTTTTTGGTTCCGGAAACACCTCGTTATCTGGCACTTTCCGGTCATGAAGAAAAAGCGTTTCACATCCTCACTAAAATAAACGGATTCGACAAAGCAAAAGAAGTGCTGAGAGACATCAGGGAAACAGTGAATGAGAAAAAAAGCAAATTACTGGCCTATGGCTGGAAAGTACTTATTGTAGGTATCCTGTTATCTATATTTCAACAGGCTGTAGGTATCAATGTAGTGTTATACTATGCTCCCACTATTTTCAAAAGTCTGGGATTCGGCAATGATGCAGCCATGTGGCAAACTGTAATCATGGGTTTTGTAAATATTATTTTTACACTGATTGCCATTTTTACAGTAGATAAATTCGGACGTAAACCGCTCCTGATTATTGGGTCTGTCGGCATGGCTGTTGGTATGTTCTCAATTGGATTGTTGGCCTATTTCGACACGATAGGCATTGGAACACTTATATTCATCATAATTTATTCAGCTTCATTTATGATGTCATGGGGCCCAATTTGTTGGGTATTGATATCCGAGATTTTTCCCAATACGATACGGGGAAAAGCGGTTGCAATTGCTGTTGCTGCTCAGTGGATAAGCAATTTTATTGTATCATCCACTTTCCCCGCACTGGCATCCTTCAGCGTCCCGTTCACTTATATATTATATGGCATTATGTCGATACTATCGGCATTATTTGTATGGAAGATAGTGCCTGAAACAAAAGGGAAAACGCTGGAAGAGATTTCCGGAATGTGGAAGAAATAGCTCACTAAAAAACAATTCAAGATACATTTTGACAATGAATTAAATACAGTACGGACATGAGTAATAATAAAAGTCACATTATGAAGATATTTAAAATAAAAGCATTTTTTATATTGCTGAGTTTATGTGTATTCCCAATTATTTTAACTGCGCAGCACACAGCAGGTTTTGTTGTGAGAGGTGTTGTGGAAGATGAATCCGGAATACCCCTGGTCGGCGCCAACATTGTCGAAAAAGGGACAACAGTCGGAACGATTGCTGATATTGATGGAAAATTCAATCTGACTGTTTCAAAAAAAGGAACTGTTCTTACTGTTTCTTTTTTAGGCTATGTAACAAAAGAAATCGAAGCAAATCTTACATCCCTGAAAATTACATTGACTGAATCGTCGAAACAACTGGATGAGGTTGTAGTGGTAGGATACGGCACGATGAGAAAACGCGATGTTACAGGAGCTATTTCATCCTTGTCGAGTAACGAAATTGAACAAAAAATTCCAACGAATGTTTTCGATGCACTACAAGGTCAGGTTGCCGGAGTACAAATTGTTTCAGGATCAGGACAACCCGGTGAAAGCTCTTCTATCAGAATCAGGGGGACATCAACATTTTCCTCGGAAGGTGTAAAACCTCTGTATATCGTTGATGGTATTCCAATGGAAGATATTGGCGGTGTAAATCCAAGTGATATCGCATCAATGGAGGTTCTAAAGGATGCGGCTTCTGCTGCGATTTATGGTTCGCGTTCAGCGAACGGGGTAATTATCATCACTACAAAGAGCGGAGAAAAGGGAAAACCACACATCAATGTAAAATATAATCATTCGTGGGGCAAATTATCACATAAACTTCCACAAGCAAACAGGGAGGAACGAAGACTCTACGACGCTCTGCGCAGAGAATACTTCCTTTCCAATAACATGATGGGAAATGCAGATGAAAGTATCCAGATGATCAGGGATTCATTAAGTGTGTTCTTTAATGTTGACAATGACTATATCGACATGGTTACCGGAATAGGACAGAAAGACCAGGTTGATGTCAGTTTTGGTGGTGGAGAAGGCAAATTAAAGTACTTTATAAACACCGGATATTATGATGAGAGCGGAATAATACCCAATACAAGTTTTAATCGCCTGACAACCCGTGTGAATACAGATTACAATCCAAATAACTGGTTGAATGTAGGTAGCAGGATTTCATTAACATACTCTAAAAAGAAAGGGACTAATGAAGGAGATTTACTTCGCTGGATGCTTAGCAGAAGACCCTATTTTTCTACTTATTACCCTGACGGGACTTTAGTAGGTGTGTTTAACGGACAAAAAAACCCGCTTGCCCAGATTAATTATCTCACCGACTTTACGGATTTATATAAAGCTAACTTTTTCCAGTTCTTCGAGCTTAGCATCACTAAACAACTGAAATTCAGAACCAATATGAATGCTAACTTTTATCTGGATAAGAGAAAACGAATGGTTCCGAGTATTATAACAGACGAATGGCAAAAAAATAATGAAGGTGCATCTTATAATTACCTCAACTGGAACTGGATGAATGAGAATTATTTCTCATATGCAGAAAAATGGGGCAATCACAACTTTACTGCAATGGCAGGTATAAGCGCCCAACGCTGGGGATTTGAAGGAGAAACTCTTATCGGAAGAAATTCTTCTACTGACTTTATTTATACGATGAATGCTTTTTCTGCCAATCTCGACTTAGGTTCAACGGGTTCCTGGGCTACCGGGCATTCGATTGCTTCCTTGTTTGCACGTGCCACTTATGACTTCAAAAGTAAATATTTGTTTACGGCCAATATCCGCCGCGACGGATCTTCACGTTTCGCAGAAAACAACAAGTGGGGTAACTTTCCTTCATTATCAGTTGGATGGCGCTTCTCAGATGAAAATTTCATGAGCATGGTAAAACCTGCTCTGGAAGATGGAAAACTGAGGATAAGTTACGGTATCACAGGAAATGAATCGATTGGTAATTATGACTATATATATTCATACGTACCAAGTATGATTTATGATGGTATAGGTGGTGTATCTGCTTCCCGGATAGGAAAAGATAATCTGAAATGGGAAGAAACCAAACAGTTTAATATGGGATTGGACTTAAACTTCTTCAACAGCAGACTGACAGTGACAGCCGACTATTACTACAAATATACCGACGGATTGCTGGCAAATTATCAGCTACCCAAAGAATCCGGTTTCGAATATATGAAAACCAATGTGGGCGAAATGAGTAACCGGGGAATTGAACTGATGATATCAGGAGACATCATCCGGTCTAAAGACTTAAAATGGAATCTTTCTTTCAATATCTCAAACAACGAAAACAGAATAGAAAAATTGTCGGAAGGGAAATCATATATCGAAGGAGACCTCTGGTGGATGCAGGAAGGCGGAAAAATAGGTGATTTTTATGGATATAAAAACCTCGGAGTTTTTCAGTATAATGAATCCAATGCTTTTACCGAACAATGGGAGCAACTAATTCCTGTTTTTGAAGATGGGGTGTTTCAGAATAAGTATTTGTTAAATGGTGAAGAATACCAGGGTAATGTGAACCAGAAAAAACTGCCTAACGGCAAGGCATTCCGGGGAGGTGACATCAACTGGGAAGAACCTGCGAGTTACAAAGATGGTGTTATTGATGACAATGATCGTATGGTTATTGGTAACGCTATGCCTGTTGTTACCGGAGGACTGAACACACAGGTTTCATACAAAAATCTGAGCTTGTTTGTTGCTTTCTATTATTCATTAGGAGGAGAAATCTATAATGCGGCTGAACATACCCGTAATGAGTTTAAGTTTACCGGTACAACCCCCGCCCCTGATGTGATCCGTAACATGTGGCTAAAACAGGGAGATAATGCTCTATATCCCCGGCCATACAACGACGAATTTAATAATGCCCGCTATGCTAACTCTTTTTATGTGGAGGATGGTTCTTTTATACGGTTGCAAAATATCCGTGTATCGTACGATGTTCGGAAACAACTCGTAAATAAAATGAAATTGAGCGGATTAAACCTATATGCATATATAAATAACGCACTGACGTGGACAAACTATAAAGGATTTGATCCTGAGTTTTCAACGGACAACCCATTACAAATCGGAAAAGATACATACAGGTATCCTAAAAAAAGAGAGTTTGGTTTAGGTTTAACAGTTAATTTTTAATTGAAGTATGAAAAAAATAATTCTATCATTAGGTGTTTATTTGCTAATCGGCTCTTTTATTTCGTGTAGCTCTTTTTTAGATGAAGAACCTGTTAGTGAGATTCCTGCTAAAAACATGTGGAAAACATCCCGTGATGCGAAAGCCGGAATAAATGAAATATATGGCCTGTTCCGCCAGACAATGCGGGAAAATTATTTCTATTGGGGAGAATTCAGATCTGATAATGTATCGCCCGGCGCTCCTTCTGCTACCAATCAGGAACGCATCATTAAAAATCTGATGACAACTGACCATCCATCAACCCAATGGACAGATTTGTATAAAATGATTAACCAGGCAAATCTGGCAATCAAGTATTTACCGGGTATCGACATGCCTTCTATCGCTGAACGTAACGATTTTCTGGGACAAGCTTATGCTATGCGTGCTTTAGGGTATTTTTATGCTGTGAGAGTTTGGGGAGATGTTCCTCTTTTTACAGAACCTAATGAAAAGTTCAGCGATGCAATATATAAAGAGCGTACAGATAAAAACTATATTCTGTATAACATCATTCTGGAAGATTTAAAGAAAGCTGAAAATCTGATGGACAGAGTTAAGAACCTGGAAAGAAAACGTATTTCCATCTGTGGCGTATGGGCAATTATGGCCGATGTATATATGTGGCTGGAAGATTACAATATGGCTGACCAGACCATCTCAAAAATCAGCAATTATAAGGTGAATAACAATACCACGGTTTTTGTTGGCTTCGATCCTGATATTGCTACCTGGAGAAAAGTGTTTGTTGAGGAATTAAACGGGAAAGCCTCTGATAACACGCCCGAGAATGATGAATATACCACCAAAGAATTGATTTTCCTGATTCATTTCAATATGGATGAAGTTGGTGCTAATGGATACAGCTATATGTACCAGTGGTTTACCGGAGCCGGAAACAGAGCGTGTGTATTATCAAACGCGTTTCTATCTAAACTAGATGACACTGATAAACGTAAAAATCTGATCACCCAGAATTATCAAAACGGATGGGAGTTAAATAAATTTATCGGAGGTACCATCAGCACTACATTGAATAAAACTTGCCAGGTGGCTTATCCGGTTTATCGTTACTCCGACATGCTCCTGTTGCAGGCTGAAGCAAGAGTATACATGGGGAAATGGGAAGAAGCGCTGGATCTTGTGAAGAAAGTAAGAGACAGAGCCGGATTACCGACTCCCACCTCGATGGATTTTGGTTCTGAGGAAGATATAATAAATTTCATTCTTGATGAACGGCAAATAGAATTGGTTGGCGAAGGCCGCCGCTGGTTCGACTTGCTGAGAAGTAACCGCTGGAAAGAAACAATGAAACCAATTAACGGAATGGAACAGGACGGAAACGAGTTATTTCCGATTCACTTTTCACATATCTACGAAAATCCGAAATTAGTGCAAAATTCATATTACAGTAATTAACCCGCACAAACTAATAGATTATGTATAAGACATTTATAAAACAAGTTTTACTGACCATTATTATTGGCCTGACAATGACCGGATGTTTTCTGGAATTGCAAAGAGACTACGAATACGAAAGTTCGGTACTCGACCCGCATGTTAACATGACCGCATGGGAGTATTTTGAAACCCGTACGGATTTGTTCTCAATATTTATGAGCGCAATAGAGTATACTGATATGAAAGCATATTTCACCCAAACGGAGAAAAAATATACATTCCTGGCGCTTACGAATGTGGCAATGAAAAGTTATATGCAAGACCGGTTTCCGGGTGCTACTGATATTACTGAATGTGATAAAGCTTCAGTTAAAAAGCTATTACTGTATCATCTGGTCGATGGAGAGTACAGCTCTTATCACCAACTAAAAGTGGAACCGATGTACGTTTTAACACTGCTAAAGGGAGAAGAAGGATTGATGACCATGCTGACGAGAAAAAACCCATGGCAAGCAGATGCAGGAAAAGTCGTGGTAAACGACACCGGAAGCAATGGCAGCTCCTACATGAGACTGGCGGTTACAAGTAATATTATGCCCCTTAATGGCGTAATTCATGTTTTTGATGCTTTCTGCTATTATAAGAGGTAATTAAGTGAAACTTTGATAAAAAAGAATGTTATGAATAAGAACCTATATATTTTGTTCCTCTCTATCGGGCTGTTTATGGCAGGATGTAAAGATCCGATAGAAATTATAGATCCTTCATTGAGTACGCCGGTTGTGAAATTCGCATTTGACAGCATAGAGGCAGATCTTAATAAAGCTGACAATCTTCCGGTTGTTGCTGTTATTCAATCGGAAGCCGGTTTGAAAAAAGTTGTGATGAAAATAGAAACAAATGAAGAAATTATCGAGTACAAAACCGTCACGGAATTTTTCAATGAAAAATCATACAGTCTGGCCGAAAAACTAAATTATAACCCCGGCTATAAGTCCTTTATAGTCGAGGCAATTGACAAACTGGACAGAAAAACAACCGGGACAATTCCATTGGGAGTGGTTGAGATCAAAGAACCTCCTACAGTAACTTTTGATCCCGCGATAATTATTTACGACGAATTGATCGGAGGTCCGATGCCGTTAACCAAATTTACCGTAAATTCTGAAGCCGGATTGAAAAACCTTGTTATGTACTTGGTTTCGGAAAAGGGACAGCTTCAATATGGTTTTCCAATTGATTTTACTGAAAATGAGAAAACTTACACTTTTGAGCAGCAAATAAATTACAAGGAAGGAGATAAAGGTTTCAAAGTAAAAGTTACGGACATTTATGATAACGTGCGTATCGAAACCTTACCCGTACGCTACATGACTCCCGCTCCTCCAACAGTGACTTTCACAAAAGATACTGTTTTTGCCGATAAAAATGAGATGAAACCTGTTCAGGTGAAAATGGAATCGCTCAGGGGTATCAAAGAGGTAAAGATCTATCGTATTGAGGGAGCCAACGAGATTCTCGTGAACACCTTGAATTATCCCGACAAACCTCTTGAATTAAATATTACTCCTAATGTAACATTTACAAACGAAACCTCAAAAATCAAATTTGTTGTCACCGACCATGTTGATAAAGTTACTGAAACAAGCATCACTGCAATTGTTAATATGCAGTACATTGCCTCCTTGTCGGTAGGCAGTCACATTCTATCTAACGGGTTGGCTGCATATCCGGGTGTATACGCTTTAATATCCCTGAAAGATTTAAAAACCTACCCGGTTGACTATGCGCTGGAAAATGACGCAAACGCTTCGAATGTAGACCTTAAATTCTATGTGTTTGGCGGCAGCGCTGTGTTGCGCATGTATTCAATCGACGGCGGAACAGGGACTAAAAGTAACGAGTTCCTAGGATCAGGAGGCAAAACAGTTATGGATTTAAGTGTGAAAAACCAAACCAAACTGTTGAAATTAGATGGATTTGATTTTGATAATGCTACTGCAGCATCTATCGCTCGCGATATCCCGGCGTCCAATATTGTATCCAACAATGTCAATCCATTTAATGTGGGAGATGTACTGGCCTTTAAAACAGGAAGTACATCTGCTGCCGGAGGAGGAAGAGTCGGTATAATGAAAATTCTTTCTGATGAAAAAGTAATAGAAATCAATCCAACCGCCCGGATTATAAAAGTTGCAATTAAATTTCCGAAACAATAGATGATAAAATAAGAACATGAGAGGATTACAGCAGATAATATTGTTAGTTTTATTGATATTGAGCAATCCATTTACTTTTTCCCAAAAGAAAGTGTATGCTGATTATCATGGAATAAGAAAAACCAGGGTTCATGATGGCGAATTCGGGGAATGGAAATACTATTCACAGTTAACCAATAATGCTACCGGTATTAAACAAATTACTTATAACCCGGACATTGTTTTACCCAACGGTCAACATGAAATTGCTGCTGCAAATTATCCGTTAGTTGGAATGCATTCGCAGTTCGACCCGGATTATATTGAATATCAAATATTAAGTGCAAAATCTGCTGGAATCGACGGTTTTTTTGTTGAGTGGGGATATATGGATCATGGATCTAATGCGCTTTTACAAAAAATACAGGAAGTAGCCCGAAAATATAATTTTGAGGTGGGTGTGAATATTTGTGACGGCTGGTTAATGAATAAAAGCTGGTATCCGGGTACCAGAGCCGAGAAGTTACAGTACTTTCTATCCTGCATGCAATATCTCATCGACAATGTTTTTTCGGGTCCTACAGCTCCTCTTGTAAACGGGAAACCCTTGTTTTATTTATTTCACGACGGTTTTACGGAAAGTGAATACAGCACGGTCAGAAATCACACGTATAATTATCCTGAAAATTATCCGGTAACAGCCGGGAATAAGTTTCCTCAGGTTATTATGCGTACTACACTGAGTCCTTCGCTCGTGAGTGGCGTATATACTCCTAAATCTCCGGTTACACAAGCCGGATCGTGGATAAATAACAACCGTGTGGTACCAACTCCCTGGATGCCGGAACGGATACGGAGCGCCGGAACAATATACCCCGGATTCAACAAATATGCAACTGCTGATGATTGCGTCAAATTTCTGAAAGCCTTTAACGACGATGTCTGGACCATGGGATTCACTCCTTCTGCAGGTTTTGTCGCTCCGGGTATGAATAATTACGGTTGCGCTGGTTGGAGTTCTACCGGAACCCTGTATATTATCCCCAGAGAAAATGGGAATACTTACAGGCAAATGTGGGAGTACAATGTACAAAACAAGCATAATCTGGATGTGGTTTATATAGCTTCCTGGAGTGACTATACTGAAGGGCATGAAATTGAGCCGACTGTCGAAAATGGTTTCCGGGAATTAAACACTACTTTGCAGTATACATCTCAATTTAAAGGAGAAGCTAATTATGATGAATCGGGAATCAATCTCAGTTATGAGTTATTCTTATTGAGGAAAAAGCTTCTCTTTTTTCAACAATGCGGAGTTAATCCTCAGGGAAAGGAACTTATTCTGGATGAAATTGCACAAAAAATAGGCAATAAAAAATATGTCGAAGCAAATACGCTGGTTCAACAGGTAAAACAAGATTTTATTAGTATTGAAAGCAGCATAAGAAAGGATAAATATACAATTGACAGTACGCAGATAACAATTACCGGATTAAAGAATGAAAATAATGAGTATATTTTATCCGGTAGCCGGACAGGTATTACCATTCAAAATGAAAACTTAAAAAATGAGTTAGCCTCAAAAAACTATGAAGGATATATGACCTATGAATACTGGGATGATACCTGGGGGCGCAATACAAACATTGTGTCGGGTACCGACCGTCAACCATACGATGTATTCAAGTTCGTAGCGCAAATTAAAGATAAAGGCTTAAAGCAATGGACTAATGCGAAAATTCGCTTGTATAAGCAAAATGTGAAATACAGTGGTCAGCCCTTGGATAGTGACATTTCATTCTACGGAGATGGTTCTCAATCTTCAAAAATAAGGAATATAAGTTTTGAATTCACGGTTTTTACCCCTGATGATCCAAACTCGGAATCTGCACTGTTCAGCGATAAGTATAAAATAACAAGTTATCTTAAAGGAAATAATTTATGTGTTGATGTGAAGCAACCTCTATATCAGGATGCGATATTGCAGATATTCACTGCAAGTGGGAAAAAAGTATTCATCGGTAATTTTTCCGATGGTAAAACAGAAGTGGATATATCCGGCTGGCAACGTGGAGTCTATATTATATCTGTTACCGGTGAAAGTTTCCGTCAAACATCAAAATTTATTCACTGATTTAATTTGATAAATGAAAAGAAATGATCTCATAATGTTATCCTCTCTGTTCTTGCTTGCATCAATTTCTCTTTATGCAGGTAACGGGAAGAAGGTTTATGCTGATTACCATGGTGTACGATATACCAGAGAACATGATGGTATGCTTGGCAGATGGGCTTATTATGCTGATACCGGCCGGTCAAAAACAGGGAAAAAAACACTCTGCTATAATGCTGATAATATATCAGATAACGGCCGACATGAGATTGCATCTGTAGCTTATCCCCAGGTTGGGATGTATTCTAATTTGGATCCGGATTACATAGAGTATCAGATATTATCGGCAAAAACAGCCAAGATAGACGGTTTCTTCATTGAATGGGGATTTACAGGACATGAGAATGATGTGTTGTTGAAAGCAATGCAGCATGTCGCAGCAAAGTATGATTTTGAGATTGGAGTGAATTGGTGCGATGGATGGTTGTACTACGACTGGATTACCAAACGTCAGCCTGAGATTAATACACGGGAAAAGAAAACCGCATATTATGTACAATGCTATCAATATCTTATCGATAGCGTTTTCTCAGCTGCCACAGCACCGATTGTGAAAGGACAACCTGTTTTTTATTTGTTCGGACCGGGTGCTACGCCTGAAGAGTATGAATGGATTTATCGTCAGCTCGACATACCGGAATCAATGAAAACGCCTGTGCCTTTGCGACGCTGGGCTGAATGGGGAAAACTGGAAAACGATGTTTATATCCCACTTACAGAGAGCAAAGAAATTGATCAATGGAAAAAATTAGGTGCTGTTCCTACCGCCTGGCTACCTGCACGCGTAAGACCGATCGATGACCTTTATCCCTCCTGGGATCATTATGCTACACAAGATGATGTGATAGAATTTATGAAACCGTTTCGAGACCTTATCTGGAATAATGAAGAGTCCGGCTACCGGATTAAATCGGGATTTGTAATGCCGGGAATGGACAACAGAGGCTGTGCCGGTTGGGGAAGATCTCATTTCTTTTACATACCACGGGCCGAAGGTGAAACTTACCGGAAAATGTGGGAGTTTAACTTAGAGAGCAAAGATAAACTGGATATGGTTTTTATTGCTTCCTGGAGTGATTACACAGAAGGACACGAAATTGAACCTACAATAGAAAATGGAAACCGGGAATTAAAAACTACGCTGAAATATGCAGCTCAGTTTAAAAATGAAACCCCTGATGAAAAAGGACTTGATTTGCCTCTTCGGTTGTTTATGGCAAAAAAACAATGGAAATTCTTGCTGGCCTGTGGCTTTGAAACTTCTTTGTTTTCTCAAAAAGAAATGGATGATGCTGCATTATTAATCGGCAAAGGAAAATATGCAGATGCCAATGCCAGACTCAAAAATATCGAAAGCAAATTAAAGAAGATCAATCGAAAGATAAGTGAAGAAAAAATTGAGTTAAACGCATCCGACATTAAAATTGAGGGCGTTGATGAACAGGGACAATATAATCTGAAAAAAGGAGTCAGTATTTACCTTGATCAGACGACATGTGATAAGTTAGATCATAATTATTATGAAGGATACATAAGCTTTGAATATTTTGATGATGGCTTTCAGAATATTCTGTTGACTTCTCAAACTGATAGAAAACCGAAGCATCTTTTCGAAGTTATTGCCTCAATTAAAAAGAACAATACCAAAGAGTGGAAAACGGCAAGAGTGAAGCTTTTCAAAGAAAATATATCCTACAGGCAGGGTAAGGCATCTTATAAATTCTCCGGAGATGGATCGATCAAAAATATTGCATTGGATTATGCAATATATAATCAAAAGAACCGAAAAGAAGAAATAAGAAGAACTGCAAAAGGTGTTGCTTTTTGTGTTAAAGGAGTGCAGTATAATCTGGAATTTTACTCTCCCTGCATTGTGCGTGTTTTATCTCACCCCGAACATGAAGCCCTGACTACCAAACGACTGGTTGTAGACGAAGACAAACCTGCTTATCCGGATTTTAAAATCATTAAAGATAAACACGGGTACACATTTACGACTGACTCAATTACCGTTTGCTATAACAAAAAGGATAACGCGTTCTCTTTCTATGAAACCTTTACCGGAGCTGTATTATTGCGGGAAAAGCCTAAACAGGCAAGACTCTTCAGAAGAACGGAAGTAGCCGGCGAATCATGTTTCAATGTCATACAGCGTTTCATTCCTACCAGTCAGGAAGCCCTGTACGGACTGGGACAATATCAGGATGGCGTTATGAATTATCGCAATAAAACGGCATTGCTTTTACAGGCGAACATGGATATTGTAAATCCTTTCCTCATATCGACCAACCGGTACGGATTGCTTTGGGATAATTATTCTTCTACTACATTTAAAGATGACAGTGATGGTTATGCTTTTAATTCTGAAGTAGGCGATGCTTCTGACTATTATTTTGTGTATGGAAAAAATATGGATGAGGTCGTCAGAGGCTACCGGAAACTTACCGGTGATGTTCCAATGTTTGCCAAATGGGCATTTGGTTTCTGGCAATCGAAGGAAAGATACAAATCTTTTCAGGAGGTTGAACAGGTTGTAAGCGAATACCGCAAAAGAAATATACCACTGGATAATATCGTGCAGGACTGGGAATATTGGGGCGACAAATCACATTGGAACGCATTGGATTTTGATTCCCTGACTTTTCCGAACGCCCGTGAAGAGATTGAGAAACTACAGAATAACTATCATGTGAAGTACATGATTTCTGTTTGGCCGGGATTCGGACCTCAAACGGCTGTTTACAAGGAACTGGAACAGGCAGGAGCTTTGTTTGATGAACCCACCTGGGCCGGATATAAAGTTTTTGACACCTACAACCCTCAGGCCAGGGAAATTTTCTGGAAACACCTGAAAGACGGATTATATGACAAAGGGGTGAATGCGTGGTGGATGGATGCGACGGAACCTTCTTTCAAAGAAGGTTTCACGCAACGAAAACAGGAAGAAAAAACAAAATCTGCAGGCCAAACTTATATGGGATCTTTTCATCGTTATTTAAATGTGTATTCGTTGGAGCTTTCTAAATTTTTATCCGAGAAACTCAGAAAAGAAAATGATGAAAAAAGAGTCTTTATTTTAACCCGCTCCGCCTTTGCTTCTCAGCAACGCTATGCCACAGCAGTTTGGTCGGGCGATGTACCGGCATCATGGGAAAATATGCATAAACAAATTACTGCGGGACTGAATTTATCAGTTTCAGGGATTCCTTACTGGACATCTGATATCGGAGGTTTTTTTGTGACCGAACGTGGAGGCAACTACCCGGAGGGATTAAAAGATGATGAATATAAAGAATTATATACCCGCTGGTTTCAGTTCGGAGCTTTCTCTCCTCTGTTCAGGGCACATGGCACTAACGTTCCCCGTGAAATCTGGCAGTTCGGTGATATCGGTTCTCCATATTACGAC
>JARKQF010000350.1 GCA_029973975.1 Paludibacter sp. | reverse complement strand
CGATGCTAAAACAGGTAAATTCAAACTTTCACGCAAGGCCTTGTTGCCAAGACCTCCGAAAGAAGAAAAACCGAATGCATAAAATTTAGATTTTAAATGATACAGAAAGCTGTCACAAACCAAATGTGGCAGCTTTTTTTTTACAGAAAATCTTTTAACTTTGCATAATTCAAAAAAAAGCCAATGAAAAAAAGAGTCCTGCTTCCGTTGTTCTTCCTGCACATTATAGTCATTAGCCACTTATATGCTCAGAATCCTGTCGATAATTTAATCAACGACCCATTGCTGAAAAATGCCAATATCAGCCTGATGGTTAAAAATCTGAAAACAGGGAAAGAGATTCACAGTTACCGGGCAAATAATGCCACCGTTCCCGCATCGACAATGAAGGTTGTAACCACTGCAACAGCGTTGGAAATCTTGGGCCCGGATTACCGCTACGAGACCCTATTGGCTTACGATGGCAAAATTGATGCTGCCGGAGTATTAAACGGAAATCTGTACATCATCGGTAGCGGAGATCCGACATTGGGTTCTTCTAAAATGGGTGACCCTTATTTCCTATCCAGATGGGCAACAGCCATCAAAGCAGCTGGCATAACCAAAATCAACGGCAGCATCATTCCTGATGAAAGCAAATTCGACAACGAAGGCGCTAATCCCAAATGGACATGGGATGATATTGGCAATTATTATGCACCCGGAATTTACGCGTTGGCGTATCTCGACAACACCCTGCGCGTCACATTTAAATCGGGCGCTATCGGCACAAAACCGGAAATTATCAATTTAAATCCTTCATTAGAAGGATTAACAATCGAAAACAACCTGTTGAGCAGTAGCATCAGTTTCGACAGTGCTTATTTCTACGGCTCTCCGAAAAGCATGCAGCGTTCGGTACGTGGTGAAATCCCGGCTAATAAACCCGTTTTCGCAGTTCTGGCAGAGTTACCTGATCCTGGTTTAGCGCTTGCCCAGGCTTTACACAAAATACTCTCGGATCAAAAAATTGAAGTTTCGTCACCGCCCGTTACCTTTTCTTCACGAGGTTTTACTTTTCCGTCCAACACAGCAATCAGAGTTCCACTTTACACGCATTATTCCGTTCCCTTAAGCCAGATAATCAAGGAAATCAATGAAAAGAGTAATAACTTATATGCCGAACAGGTATTCAAATCCCTCAGTCTAACCAGAGATGCAGTTGCCACAAACAAAAGATCGATTGAGATCATCCGTAATTTCTGGAAAGCGAGAGGGCTCGATGTCAACCAGCTTTTTCAGCTCGACGGCTCCGGGTTAAGTCCTGCTAATTCTGTTTCAGCAGGTTTCCTGACCGACATCATGGAATATATGTACAAGAAAAGCAAGCACAAAGATACGTTTTTCAATAGTCTGGCAATCGCCGGCAAAGCAGGTAGCATTGTCGGATTTCTAAAGAATACGCCACTTAACGGGAAGGTATTCGCCAAAAGCGGAACCATCTCAAGGGTAAGATCTTACACCGGTTACATCATACAGGATGGCAGGGAGTGGGTGTTTTGTGTGATGGTGAACAACTCCAACGGAAACTCCAGGCAAACTCTGAACCGGATTGAGAATTTTTTAGTTGACATCACAAAAGATAAAAAATAACAAAATATCAGGATTAGTGTGCAAAAAGTAAAAAATATTATATCTTTGCACCCAAAAGACTTTGAATTTTAAATAGTAAGCCTATTTTTAATGCAGGGTGCTTGTCGAACAGGCACTCTTTCTTTTTGAGATCATTCATTCAATATTCACACATATTTTTTTGTAATAGCTATGCAAGAAATCAAATTCTACAGCGGAGAAAATCTGCCGCTCGAGTTGCACAAGACCCGTATTGTGCAGAAACTTCACCTGGTACCCATTGAGCGTCGCTTGGAAGCCCTTTATGAAGGTGGATTCAATACTTTCCAGCTGAGTACCAAAGACGTATTTCTCGATATGCTCACCGATTCAGGTACCAATGCCATGAGCGACAATCAGCTGGCGGCCATGATGCAGGCTGATGATGCTTATGCCGGTTCGCAAAGTTTCATCCGGTTACAACAGGCCGTTGAAGATGTATTAGGAAAGAAATACCTTTTACCGGTACACCAGGGACGTGCTGCCGAAAACATTATTTCAGTCGCTTATGTACGCAAGGGTAGCCTGGTTCCGATGAACTACCACTTCACAACCGCGATGGCCCACATCACCGATAAAGGTGGTCAGATTGTCGAGTTGCTTTATGATGAGGCTTACGTGATCAACTCCGATCATCCTTTTAAGGGCAATATGAACATCGAAAAACTCGAAGAAGCTATCGTTCAAAAAGGAGCCAAAAACATTCCGTTCATCCGAATGGAAGCTTCAACTAACCTCATCGGCGGACAGCCATTCTCGGTACAGAACCTGCGTGACGTACGGGCTATTGCCGATAAATACGGTATAAGATTAGTGCTTGACTGTAGTCTGCTCGGAGAAAATGCTTATCTGGTAATACAGCGAGAAGAAGAATTCAAAGATTCAGACATGGGTACCGTAATACGCACCATGACTGGTTTGGCTGATTTATGTTATTTCTCAGCCAGAAAATTAAGTTCTTCACGTGGAGGTGGTATTTGCACCAACAACATGGAGATATTCAAAGAACTCGAAGCACTGGTTCCACTATATGAAGGATTTCTTACCTATGGTGGTATGTCGATCCGCGAAGTAGAAGCCATGGCAGTTGGTTTGTATGAAACGCTGGATGAAACCGTAATTAGTCAGAGTCCTACTTTTATTAAATATTTAGTGGAAGAACTGCACAAAAAACAAATTCCGGTGATTCGTCCGGCAGGCGTACTCGGTGTTCATCTAGATGCCATGCAAATTTGTGCACACATCCCGCAAAAACAATATCCGGCAGGTGCGCTGGCAGCAGCCTTGTTTCTGATTTCGGGAGTTCGTGGTATGGAACGTGGGTCTATCTCCAACCAACGTGACGAATACGGCAATGAAACCTATGCCGATATGGAGTTGTTGCGACTGGCAGTTCCCCGTCGTGTATTTACCCTGTCTCAAATCAAATACGTAGAGGATCGTATCAGTTGGTTATACGACAACCGTCACCTCATTGGCGGATTGAAATTCAACTACGAACCGCCGGTACTTCGCTTCTTTATGGGCAAACTCGAGCCCACCAGTGACTGGCCACAGAAACTGATGGCGAAGTTTAAAGAAGATTTCGGAGAAAGTTTGTAAA
>JARKQF010000318.1 GCA_029973975.1 Paludibacter sp. | reverse complement strand
AGCCCGTATGGAATCGGGAGACACATCGGGTTCGAGATTCATCATACAACGCTGAATGAATAATTGCAAGGTTGAAAGCGCCATCCTTATCCGGGAAGTTTTCATACAGGCATCCATCTCCACATCAATCAGAAAATATTCGTACAGTTTATCGGGAGTAACAATTTCAGGCGATGGTTTTTTGTATTGTAAGACATAACTCACCAAAGCATCCCTCAATAAATTTCTAACGGGGTCACTGACAGTCTGCATGGTTTCCAGCCAGACTGCTTCAGTCACTTTTTGCTTTATTGTGGCTTTTATGCCGGCGACCAGATCATAAGAGGGATTATTTGTAATCCATGAAAGCAGATCTGAAGCGGGATAATAGATGTTGCTCAACAAAGCCATGGCATCAACCACTTTTTTCAGCTGACTCAATTTTGAAAGGTCGCTACGAACCAACCCAAAGTGTTGCAGCACCCCTGTAAGGTCTGCTTCATTCCACAAATTGAAATATTCCAGCAACAATTTATTCCGGCTGTTCTTTACATCTGGATCCTGTAATACCTGCAGCCATGTATTGTCTTCAGGTTCATTTTCATCTTTCATCTGTTTGAAATTGACAAGCAGATTTATTTTTTCCCATAAGGTTTTTAGATCTGCATTGTTGATGCTGCCATCCGTGTCCAATTCATTCAGGAAATTTTTTGTTTCTTCATTTACCGAAGCAAAATAATTCAATTCGGCAGGAGTAAACCCAAAAAGTTTTTGCAGTTGGGAGGCCTTGGATAACCGGATAAGCGATTCCCTGGCAAAATCAACATTTTCCTTTGTATATACTGCCATTGCCGGTATGGCAGATTTCTCCATAGCCTTGGTGCGCCATAATAAATTCACAGTTTCAGTCGCGGGTAACGACGCAATTGTCATTGTAACTTTGTGCAATATTCCTGTTTTCAATGATACAGGCAATGCGTTTTTTACTTCTCCTGAAGCTCCGACAGTAATATTGCTGATTACCGGCTGTTCATTTATCGTCAGTGAAATGACTGTATTTTGCGCAGCAGAAACGTAAAAAAGATATTCATCCGTTGCGGGCACGTCTATATAAAAATTGTAAGTTATGTTTTGATTGAATACCGGCGTATTTTCCAATTGTAAAAAGTCATTTATCACCGATTCGGAGGCATCCGCTACTGATTGAATAGTTTCTTTTTGGGCGGTCAGTATATTCACTGTATCCGCATCAGATTTTAAAACGGTTATCAAAGCCTGCTTTAAACCATTGCTTTTCAGTTTCGACTTCAATTCCGGCAAAATCAGTTCTGTCAGCTTCTTTGTTTGTAACGCAGGTATAGATTCGGCAACAACCTGATCGTAAATATCTTTCAGTTCCGGATAATTTGCGGCGAAGTCGGTCAGTGCTGCATTGCTGACCACGGACAGCAAATCAACAGCAGCTTTGAAATCTGAAATAAACGTGTCCAGATCCGGCTGTGTGGCAATAATTTCCATATCTGTCAATCCGAATGAGTCTGCCATGTTTTCAAGTAACGTTTTGGCAGCATCGGACAAGATCCCTGTGTATGTAAGTTCTTTTTTAAATGGATCAAATCCTATCCGGCTGTCGGCATCAGTTATCTTTTTCGGCAAAACTTCTTCGATTGTCACGAAGGATTCACTATAGGTGTTTGTCCCCAGAAGCAATCCAAAGAAATAACCAGTGATGCCTGCATCATATACCAGAGACATCTTACCTCTTGCAAAATCGGGATCTGCATTATCAGGAGCAATGCTGTACTCCTTTTCAACACTGTTCAGTGTTTCACGTAAAATTTTCACATTCTTAAGCGCTGTTTCCTCTGAGATTGTAAGCTTACCGGTCAAATCCACATGGTGCAGGATATAAGAAAGATCTGCCACTTTCAAGGAATTGGCTTTTAACTGCTGGGCAGTCAGAATAAATTTCAGGAGTGATGGTTCGTCACTTTCCATATCATCGGCGAGCGGATCTATTCCGGTTATTACACTTAATTCTGTCAATTCGGGCAGACTCAACTTTGTGATTTTTGCACACTGTTGGATACGTAATTCCCGCAGGTTGGCACTGTTCAGAATGAGCAACAACTCTGCGAATTTTTTTTCGGAATAGGAAAGATGGTCTGCAATTTTTTTAAAATTCGCAATCCTGTTGAACAACGTCACAAAAACCGGATCAATATTGTCAATAACAATTTGTCCTGAAGGGACAGGACTCAAAGTGGATATAACACTGTCCAAAGTAATGATACTCCATCCTGTTTTATGCAGCAGTCTTATAAACCGGTGGAACTTATGGTACGAAAGTTCGGTCAACTGGTTACCTGTATTATCCGGAAGAGCGTATCTCAATTCTACTTTAGCAAAATCACACTCCACTGATTCGGTTACTGTATCTGTAAGTGTAATCAGCCCCATAATCAAATCCCTATGCTTGTTAAGCCACTGTTTTATATCACCTTCATAATCATCCGGCGTTATTTCAGGCGGGATCATTGCATCCAATGTCGCATCTGACAATGTGCCGTTATAAAATTCATTCAGGTCGGTAAGGTTGATCTGCAATTTTTGAAACAATGGAACGATTGTTAATCCCGGATTTATAAAATTGGTTTTTAACAAGGTCGCCAGGTCATCATAACTGATACCGGTTCTGTGACAGAAGGCTTTTCCATTGGCAATGGCTGCGTTTAATTGAGCAATTGTGTTACCCTCAGGTTCACCGAAATATTCCGGTAATTTTTTAAAGTTAATATCCGTAATGGTTTTATATTCATCTTCACTAAAGCTAAGCGCCTCCTTCCTTGAAGACAATGGTGCTGAAAAAACTGACAACATCTCCTCCAGGCTTGTATCCCAGATTTTATATATTCTCCGCAGGGTTTCAAGCGGTT
>JARKQF010000275.1 GCA_029973975.1 Paludibacter sp. | reverse complement strand
GGGAGTAGAATGATCAAAATAGTAAAGGTACCATTACAATTAGAGCCGTTCTTGAAAAAATTTGAGGATCTCTTTACCAAACCGAGCTATTGCTCATTTCGAGACCTATGCGGGGCTCTAAGCGTATGTGATAAATCCAAGACTGTCGCCAACCTATGTGATACTATGGCGGATTGCAGTAAAGGTAAAAAGGCACGTTCTTCATATAATCGGTTTTTAAGCGATGCTAACTGGGATGAGAATGAGGTTGCGCAGCGTAAAGTGGACCTTTTCATTGATAAATTATGTTTAAAAGATGATGATAAAATATTGTTAATAATTGATGATACATATAACGAGAAGAATGGAACCAAAACGGATGGTGTTGGTAGATTTTACGATCATAGGGCACTGTCTCAAATGCTAGTGAAAAATGAGTTTTCAGTGCCTTACTCTTCCAATTAATTGATCAAAAATAGCATAAATGACCCCAGATTGGCAGAGAACTGATTAGTTTTCAAAAACATTTGATAATAATGTTTTTAAGAAAATGCTGAACGCGACAGCATAAGCTAAGATGAAAATAAAACATTAAAAATATTAAATTCACTATCCTGCTGCGCGGAACGGAATTAGCTTCAGGATGACCTCGAGGAAAGTAATTTTTGGTTTGCCTATCAGATCCGAACGCCTCATCGATGAGAGCTTCATGTGGAGATTGATGCCGCGATCGGTCCTAAGCTGTTTCTTGCTTTGGCCTTTCAAGCTGGTGGAATAGTAGTTTTCGATAGCATTATTGGTAGCAGGGGCATCATCAACTCGCTGAAAGGCGGTGAAATGGTTCCAACCCTTTTGGATCTTATTAAGTCGTCTCTGAATAATCGGGCTAAATGAATGAGCGTTATTTAATAATTCATTCATTATCACATATGATTCATAATATGTTCTGAGCCCTAAATTCTTGTGCGCGCGCCTTCGCGACAATTCCTGTTCATGCAAAAAGTCGTAAAATCTGATCTTTGCCTTCTTGAGCCATTCATGTTTTTCGTTCCTGTCTTTGAAGCTAATTGATGCTTCTTCTTCACAGACGCCCTTCAAATAATTCAGCTC
>JARKQF010000238.1 GCA_029973975.1 Paludibacter sp. | reverse complement strand
GTTCAATACATGCTGCTTCCCCGCCTGGCTGCCCTGGCCGAAGTGGGCTGGACTTATGGAGAAAGGAATGAAGATGAATTTCTCACGCGTCTGAAACAGCTTACCAAACGTTATGATGCCCTGGGCTATCATTATGCCAGGCATATCTTCACTGATCTTGAAGGGAAATTTATTAAGGCTGACAGCCTGACATGGGTAGGTAAAGCTTCGAATACAAAGAATATCTACCACAGAGTCGATACAGCAATTTATAAAAAAATGCCGCAAAAAGTAAAATCTCTGTTTACCAACAGCGCAGGAATTGCAATCGCGTTTACGACAAACAGCAGCTCCATTGCTGCAAAGTGGTCGGTTAAAAACGGCAAAGGGCTTCCCAATATGCCTGATATCAATTCGATGGGATTAGACTTGTACATCAAAAAAGACGGCACCTGGCGATATGCCGGCATAGGGCGTCCTGAAGGTTCGTATTCAGAACAAATGATTGCTACTAATATGGATACGCTAGCAAAGGAATGTTTGCTATATCTGCCCACTTATGATGAGATAACTTCTCTCGAAATCGGTGTGGACAAATCATCCTTTATTAAACCGTCAGCATCACCCTTTGAAGGAAAATACGTAATTTACGGTTCAAGCATCACACAGGGGGCTTCTGCCTCCAGAGCGGGACTTGCCTACCCTGCCCGCATGGCAAGGGCAACCGGACTGAATTTTATCAACCTGGGATTAAGCGGTAATGGAAAAATGGAAGCTCCTGTCATAGAAATGCTGGGCGACATTGCCTGTGATGCCTACATCATGGATTGCATCGCCAATCCGAGTCCCGAAGAAATTCTGGAAAGAGCGCCTTATGCCATTCGTTATCTGAGAAAGAAACATCCTGAAACACCCATCATTTTCATCCAAAGTGTTGTGAGGGAAAAAGGGTTGTTCGACGAAAAAGTCAGGCTAAAAAACAAACAACAGAACGAAGCCATCGAACGCGTTTTTAATGAGCTCCGGAAAGAACAGATCCCTCTTCTTTATCTGATTAAGGAGAACAATTTCCTGGGAAGCGACAACGAAGGAACCATTGACGGGGTTCATCCCAACGACATCGGTTTCGACAGAATGATTCGGGTTATTCAACCGGCTATTTTATCCATTTTAAACAAATAATGATACGGGATAATCATTTATAAATCAAACATCAACTTTAAATAAAATTTAATTATGCACTTCAATAAATTGTGGTGGATTGGGATTACTTTGCTTTTTATCAGCATATCTTTCAATCTTTCGGCTCAACAAAAAAACCTGAAGATTATCAGTTACAACATCCTGGAAGGAATGAAACTCGACACAACCTCTAACAAAGATTATTTTGTTTCCTGGGTAAAATCACAAAATCTGGACATACTGGCTTTACAGGAACTTAATTCTTTTACGCAAAAACAACTGGAAGAGTTGGCCCGTAAATTTAATCATCCTTATGCAGTATTACTGAAAGAAAAAGGATATCCTGTTGGGTTAACCTCAAAGTATCCGATTATCAACATTGAGAAAGTTCTGGACAACATGCTGCACGGATTTATTAAGGCGGAGATTTTAGATTATAGCATCTATGTGATTCATCTTTCTCCACATAAATATCAAAAAAGAAGAGAAGAAACCGACCTGATATTACAAACTTCAATATCAAAATCCAAGCATCAAAAAAAGACTATTATCATGGGAGACTTCAATTCCATTTCAGAAGCTGATGCAGAAGCCTACAAGGATGGAAAACTTTGGGAAAGATTTAATTATAATGATAACAAATACCCGACACATGCAAATCTTTGTGATGGAAAACTGGACTATGAAGTTCACCGAAAAATCGTAAATGCCGGATACACCGATGCCTTTAAATTACTGAACAAACCTTATGATTATTCAGCTCCCACTCTTTTGACTGCCAACGGAGGAGAAACACCCTCATATCGTATTGATTTTATCTACGTCAGCAAGAGCCTAAAACGTAAAATAAAAAGGGCTGCCATCATTAAAGATAGTTTCACTGATTATTATTCGGATCATTATCCGGTAATGATTGAAATCAAATTGTAAAAATAAATTCAGCATGTATTAACAGATAAAAGTGTATACTTTAATACAGACAGCTAATCTGTTATCGACATTTATACAGAATCAAATTTAAGATAAAGAACATGGTATAAAAATATTCAAATCAGTTTCTGAATAAACGTAAAAAAAACAAAATTGGTTGTCTATCTTGGGTTAAAAATATTACCTTTGTTATTTAACAAACCGACAACAAGATGAAGCATGCGGTAGTCCGAAAACGCAGGATGGAGAGTGCTGAACAAATAGTTTACCGGGAAAAAAGCGACTTCCCATGCAGATATACTCTTACCGTTTACATTTCGGATTAGTTGAAGATCGTGATGGGGCACTTAATCACACAAGCGCATACAAACCAATGAATATCATGAACAAAACAGAAAAGATATCCGGTAAGGCTACAGAGTTATATTCAAAAGTAGCGCCTCTTGCTATGAGTATTTCTTGCCTTAGAGAAAACAACAATTATCCTTATAAAACATCCGGCAGGCATGTGTGGTACCTTATCTCTCACAATGGACGAACAACGGCATTCATGCCGGTTGAAGAATTAGATACAGGGAAATACAAAATAGATAACTATTATGCTTCGGAAACAGAAGGAAGAGAAAAACAGCTCAATCGCCTGTTGGAGGATGTTCTTTCTGATTATAAAAGAACCGGAGTCATCTACGCCATCGTTCAAACGAGGGATCTGAGAGTTTTTGCTTCTCATGGGTTTACCGTGTCCAAAGAATGGAAACGATATCTGAAAATGGTTATGGGAGAGGAAAACAAAAGAGAATAGTATGGGGACAACTAAGCTCAGGACGGTATATGATGCATTGCAACAACGTTTACAATTTATCTTCAGTAACTACGACTATGTCTATGTTTCTTTCTCAGGCGGCAAGGACAGCGGTGTATTGTTAAACGCTTGTATCGATTATATCCGGAGACACAATCTTTCCTGTAAACTCGGAGTCTTTCATATGGACTATGAAGTTCAGTATGAAAAAACAACAGAATATGTCGATAAAGTTTTATCTTCCGAATCCGATTTGCTGGAGGTATTCAGGGTATGCGTCCCGGTAAAAGTTTCGTCCTGCACTTCTATGTATCAGCAATATTGGCGTCCGTGGGATGTGGATATGCAGAAGTTTTGGGTTCGTCCGTTACCACAGGAATGCTATAAGGCAAACGATTTTGATTTTTATAATCGTCGGATGTGGGACTATGAATTTCATTATAATTTTGCATCTTGGCTGAAAAAACGTAAAAAAGCAGAAAACATAGCCTGTTTAGTAGGAATACGTACACAGGAAAGCTTCAACAGGTGGCGAACAATCTATCGCCCTTATGGTTCTGTTCAAAAAAGAAATCCGCAGTGGATACATAACCTGACTGAAGGTATTGATAATGTGTACCCGCTGTATGACTGGCTTACCACAGACATTTGGATCGCCAACGGCCGATTCGGCTGGGAATATAATCGCCTTTATGACTTATACTGGCAGGCAGGAGTTCCGCTGGAAAGCCAGCGAGTGGCAAGCCCTTTTATTTCGCAAGCAATATCGAGTCTGAAATTATATCGGGCTATAGACCCCGATATGTGGGGAAAAATGCTATGTAGGGTAAACGGAGTTAACTTCGGAGGATTATATGGTGGAACTACGGCGATGGGCTGGCGACATGTCAGACTTCCCGAAGGGATGACTTGGAAAACATATCTTTATTTTCTTTTGGACACCCTTCCTAAAGCTACTCGGAATAACTACCTTAGAAAACTTGCGGTAAGCATGAATTTCTGGAAAAACAAAGGTGGATGCCTGCTCCCCGAAACCATACAAAACTTACGTGCAAAAGGGATTGAAGTCCGTATTGCCGGTAAAAGCAACTACCGCACGAATAAAATCGCTGTAAAGATGGATTACCACGACGACATAGATCTGCCAGAGTTCAAAGAACTTCCTACTTATAAACGTATGTGCATTTGCATTCTTAAGAACGACCATTGTTGCAAATATATGGGCTTCTCCCCCAATAAAGACGACAAGGAGCTACGTATTAAAGCAATACAGGAATATGCTTCACTCCTCACCGGCGGTATTACATAACTCTCAACTTCAAATATTATGAACAAACCTGTTTTTCAAAGTCCAGTTTACAATATCATGGCTGTTCCGGTAGAAAAAATACGGGCTAATGCTTACAATCCCAATGTTACCATGCCCCCAGAGATGAAGCTTTTGGAACTATCGATCTGGGAAGACGGGTACACCATGCCTTGCGTTTGTTACTACATTGAAGAAGAAGACATCTATGAATTGGTGGACGGCTATCACCGTTACCGTGTGATGTTGACTTCCAGACGCATTTATGAAAGAGAAAAAGGATTGCTGCCCGTTTCTGTTATCCAGAAGAACCTGGCGGAGCGAATGGCATCCACCATCAGACATAATAGGGCAAGAGGCGTCCATAAAACAGAACTGATGAGTAAGCTGGTGGGAGATTTATGTAAATCTGGTATGTCGGATGCTTGGATTAGAAAGAATTTAGGTATGGATAAGGATGAGTTGTTAAGGATGAAACAGATTTCCGGATTAGCGGAGCTTTTTACCGGTAAACAATTCAGTCTGGCTAAAAAACTACTTTTTTAGCAAACCAGATATTTTTCATTCCGGAAATTAAAACCGCTTCTTCACCAGCACTTTCAACCCATCCTGCACCATTTTCACTTCAATTTCCCGACCTTCTTCGTAGGGTTCACCGTCGAAATGGAAAGGACCGGGTTCATCGCGGAACAGAGTGACAGAAGTAGCCCGCAAG
>JARKQF010000271.1 GCA_029973975.1 Paludibacter sp. | reverse complement strand
TTTCACTTTCCGCACTATTATTAATCAGTACAATGGCTTCATCGGCAAAGTATTTTCTGGCATACACCCAAGTATCCGGTGTGTTTTTCAGGTTAATAAAACTACCATATATCAATACCGGATTATTGGCTCTCAGGTGTGACAAAGCCGATACTTTATTCCACAAATTTTTCTCCCGGTTATTCCACCCTTCAAAGCGCATCATCCGTCTGCTATCGGGATCGTTGCCACCTGTCATTCCAATCTCATCTCCGTAATATAAAACCGGCACACCCGGAATCGTGAGGTTAAAGGTATGGAACAAAGCAAATTTATCGTATGCAACAGAATCAGTAATCCCGATTTCTCTACTCCACCCTGCTGCTTTTGCATCCTCTCCATACTTTATATCACCGGAAGCATAGCCCATAAACCTTGCTTTATCGTGATTACCGGAAATATAGCCCATCAGGTTGTGGTGACCGTAAGTTTGTAAACTCGATTGCAACACTTCCCACACACGGGTTAAATCACCACCAACTCCTGCAAAAGTTGTATTCGCAATGTCAAATACATTGAAATCAAACTGCCCGTCGAGCATGCCGGAAGTCAGGTAACTGGCAATCAACCTGGGACTACCATAAGTCTCGCCAATTTGATAGGGATATTTGTCCGGGAAATTTTGCTTTATCTTTAAAGTCAGTGTTCTCCAAAAAGTTTCTTCGACGTGTTTACAGGCATCATGGCGAAATCCATCGAGGTCAAATTCACGCAGCCAGAAAATTGCGGAATCAGTCATCATATCCACCACCTTTGGATTTGAGAAATCGAGTGACGGCATGAAAGTGTCAAACCAGGTAGTTAATCTTTGTTCATCCCATTTTTCCACATTCATAGTGCCATCAGGCAAATACAGGTTGGTTGCAAATTCAGGATGCTGCTGATAAAGCGGATGAAGTTCATGTACATGATTGGCCACATAATCCAGTAAAATATTAATGTTTTTCTTATGGGCGTCACGAACCAGTTTCTTGAGTAAGTCGTTACTTCCAAAGCGATAATCAACCTTTGAAGAAGATACCGGCCAATAGCCATGATAACCTGAAAACTTAGTATTCATTGGTGCATAAAAGCCATAAGGTTCTTCCGGATTTTGATTCAGTGGCGAAATCCAAAGTGTATTGACTCCCAGTTTACTGAAATAGCCATCTTCTATTTTCTGGAGTAATCCTTCAAGATCGCCACCCTGATAATCAACTTTCGGATGAACATCCGGCCGGTTCATTGGTTTGTCATTATCCGGATTTCCGTTTTTAAACCTGTCAACTAACATGAAATACATAATTTGCGCATGTTTATCCGTGCGATTCAGGTATCTTGCATCCTGTAACACTTTACCGTTTTGTAAAGGAATCAGTAAATCATTGCTTACACCATAACTGTTTGCAGCCCAAACACGGATAAACGATCTTTGCATTTCATAAGCCTCAGCCGGCACATCAAAGGTGATTTCATTTTCTCCTTTTCTGATAAAATGGTCCGGCAGGAGGTAGTTTTGCCAATACACAAAAACCTTTTCGGCATTGTTAAATATCTGCACACTGATTTTTCTGTTATCGGGACTTTTTGCTAACAATACCGGCAAAAAGTCCTGAACTCCTTCAATTTGCAATACGGAATTATACTTCCCGTATCCATTGTCTACTTTGACCGGATTATTGTTGTCGTGATTTTGTTCACCATCCAGATTCATCTGGTATAAATAGGAACCCGGGCTCAAGCTCAATGTTATTTCATACAAGCCCGATTCATTCAACTGTAAATCAGGCGTATTTCCGGGTGTCCAATCATTCATTTGTCCGACAATCTGTACCCTGTTATACTTTTTACCCTGCGGATGAAAAGTAAATACATAATCTATTTTATCCGATTTGCGGCAGGGAACCGAGAATACGACTCCTCTCACCCATATTTTCAAATCGACAAAATGCTCCATAACAGGCAAAACGTCTAATTGTACGATTTGCTTGTCATCACTTAACCGGATTTTCAGAAACTCCGAAGTGGAGGTAACCGAGTCGACAGCACGTGTATTCTGGATAAAATCCTGCAAATAAATCACATTATCACCGACTTCCAGGGTCATCAACGAATTTAATCTTTGATTGTCGACAGCAGCCGGTGGCGTATTCAAGGCTGGTTGGCAAGCAATGAATAAAAACGGTAATGCAAGTAAGAAATATTTTTTATTCATCATTATAAAATTTACGATTTGACTATTTACAATTTACGCGGTTTACAATTCCAGCACAAGAACCGTTTTAGCAGGAACGCTTAGTGATTCTTTCAGACTTAGATTTTTATTTGTCAGGATATCTCTTGCAGAAACTTTCCCGGCCAACATTTCATTGTATCTGTCCAGCTTCACTTCACTTGCATCTTCGTTATTATTGGCAACGACCATAACGGTTTTTTCATCATGATACCTGAAATAAACATAAATTCCGTTTTCAGGAACAAAATGCTTCATTTTACCCCGATGCAACACCGAATTATTTTTCCGGTAATGTAACAAAGTTTTCAGGTAATTGAAAATCTCATTTTCTTCTGCAGTACGCCCCTCAGCAGAGAAAGCATCCCGTTTATCCTCTTTCCATCCACCAGGGAAATTGAAGCGATGACCTTCATAATTACCTGGTATTCCATCGAGCATGATTTCAGTTCCGTAATAAATTTGCGGATAACCTCTTGTAGTCAACAACATAGCCAGCGCCATTTTATACTTCTGCACATCTCTGTTGACGGCTAAAGAATAGCGGTCAACATCATGATTATCCAAAAAATTCATCAGTAGATCAGGGTTCGGATAAGCGAAATCCAACGCGTAATGCATATACAATCGCGCCATACCACTATTCCATCCTTCATCTTCGTTGAATGCTTGTCTGAACACCACCCCCAACGGAAAATCCATCACGCTCTGCATTTGCGAGTCGAAACCATCTTTGTTGTTATTTCCCGATTGATAATATGCAATCTCCTGAGCTGTATTCATCCAGCACTCTCCCACTACGTTCATTTTCGGATACTCCTTTCTGATTTCCCGTATAAAACGGGCAGCTGTCCTAATGTCATTATAAGGATAAGTATCGATGCGCAAACCAGCCACATTTCCATATTCGATCCAGAAAACATAAACCTGGCGAAGATAGTCGAACAACAATTTATTTTGCAGATTGAAATCCGGCATATTCGGTGCAAACCAACCATGTGTAAGCCGTTTCAAATCCGACCCTGCCGCGTGCGGATCTGTCCACGCCATCATGCGATAGTTCGAAGATGTAAATGTATCCCATCGGTTGAACCAGTCTTTCGCAGGCAAGTCTTTCAGCCACCAGTGAGCTGTACTGCAATGATTCGGCACAAGGTCAAGGATCATTTTAATTCCATACTTTTTCGCCTCTGTCGAAAGCCGCCGGTAATCCTCATTCGTACCAAGTCGCGGATCAACCTTATAATAATCAGAGCACCCATAATGATGATAGGAATATTGCAGATCATTATTCTCAAAAAAAGGTGTTGTCCAGATGGCCGTAATACCCAAATCAGCCAGATAAGGAATTTTTGAAATGATACCCACCAAATCGCCGCCATGTCGTTTACCCGGATCACTTCTGTTTACACCCTGATGATAACCCGGAACGGAATCATTATCCGGATTCCCATTCACAAACCGGTCGGGCATAATCAGGTATACCGCATCAGCAGCAGTAAACGTTTCCCTATAAGCAGAATTAGGTTCGCGTTGCTTCAGTTCATACTTATAATATTGTATATCATCACCTCGTTTAATTTTCAACTGCATTTCCCCGGGTTTAGTCCGTTTACCAATCTGAAGATATATAAACAAGTAATTCGGATTGTCTGTCAGTTCTGTGCGCAATATCTTCACTCCGGGATATTTAACAGATACCTTTGCAGTCGATATCCCCTCACCATAAAGCATCAGTTGCAATTCCTGCTGCTGCATGCCGGTCCACCAGAAAAGCGGCTCCACCCGCTGCAGCATATCATTCCCGTAGATATAAACAGACAGGAAAACAATGAAAAACAATGAAAAATATTTTTTTATCATAAGTTTATTATTGATTAATTTATTGACTACAAAAAGCCAATCACTATTAACTATTAACCTGCCCTTACAGAGCGCTCAGGGGGTGTGCATTACCATATTACCCAAGGCGTTGCCATTGGGCCGAATTAACCTACCCTTTCGGGGCTAATTCATTCTTCGCTTTTCGTTTTCCGCTTTCCGATCTCCGCTTTATCCTGCACGAAAAGCACACTGAAAGCAGCAATCAACAAAAAAACACCCGACATGACCAATGCATAAATGGCATTCGAATCAAATATCCTTTTAACGATAGGTCCTCCGAAAATACCATTGATAATTTGCGGAACAGTTATGAAAATATTGAAAATACCCATATACACACCCATTTTATGCGCAGGCAAAGCCGGAGCAAGAATAGCATAAGGCATGGCGAGAATGCTCCCCCAAGCAATGCCCACACCAACCATGGAGAATATTAACATACCGGGATTTGTAATAAAATATATTGAAATCAGGCCTGCGCTACCAGCAGCCAGCGAAAAACTGTGTGTCCATTTCCGGCCGATCTTATGAGCAATGGCTGGTAAAAACAACGCATAAATCATGGCTACTCCATTATATATGCCGAATATAACTCCAACCCAATTACCAGCATTTTGATATGCGAGCGATTTTGTATCATCGACTGCCACACCATAAATATGTTGCGCAATAGCTGGTGTCGAAAACACCCACATACCAAAAAGGGCTATCCAGGAAAAGAACTGCACAATGCTGAGCTGACGCATGGTTTTGGGCATCCTGATGATATCTCTGAAAATATCTGAAAACTTCGCCTTTGATTCTTCTGCAGCAATTTTCTCTCTGTTATATTCAGCCAGTTCTTCCGGAGAATACTCTTTGGTTGTAACCACTGTCCAGACAATTGATATCAGTAAAACAGCCGCCCCCGCGTAAAAAGAAAAAATCACATTATCAGGAATACCACCATCAGCAGAAATCTTAGAAATACCGAACCATTCAGCCAGGATATAAGGCAACCACGAACCTGCAACAGCACCCACCCCGATCAAAAAAGTCTGTACCGAAAAACCCAGCGTTGTCTGATCCGCCGGCAACATGTCGCCCACTAAAGCCCTGAAAGGCTCCATGGCCACATTGATAGATGCATCCATAATCATGAGGAAACCCGCACCAATGAACATAGGTGGCAGATAATGCGCGAAAACACCGGCATTAGGCATCAATATCAGGGCAATAGCAGCCAGAATAGCACCTGCAAGAAAAAACGGTCTTCTACGCCCCAACTTCGTCCATGTTTTATCCGAATAATGACCGATAATAGGTTGAATAATTAATCCTGTAAGAGGAGCTGCCAACCAAAACCAGGAAAGATGCTCCATGTCAGCGCCAAAGGTCTGAAGAATGCGACTGGCATTGGAATTCTGCAATGCAAAACCGAACTGAATGCCTAGGAATCCCATCGACATGGAAAAAATCTGGAAAAATGATAATTTGGGTTTCATATATTTTTTTTATTGTCTTCAGTCTACAGTCTACAGTCTGTTATTTCCGCTTTCCGCTATTCGCTATTAGTTATTAGTTATTAGTTGTTAGTTGTTTCGTTGTTCCTCTTAACACCAGATTCGTTTTGATGATTTTATTGGTAAATTGCCCCTGTGTTTCTCCTTTTATCTTAGAAATAAGCAACTTGGCAGCATGCTTTCCCATATCGAAACCGTGTTGTTCCACAGTACTCAACATCGGGTCGGATGCCAGTGCAAATCTGCCATTGGAAAAACCAAAAATTGAAACATCATCCGGCACTTTCAATCCGGCTTGTTTCACCGCATATAAAATACCGACAGCGCTTTCATCATTAATTGCAAAAAATGCATCGGGCCGATCTTCCATTTGCAAAAACTCCGGAGTTACGATTATAGCATCTTCCCGGGTATCACAGATTCTGATCAAACGTTCATCAACAGGGATTTTATATTTTCTGAGGGCATCCAGATAGCCGTTCTTTCTATTTTTAGATATTTCGAGATGTGGAGGTGAACTGAAAAAGGCAATACGGCGACAACCCGTTTGAATAAGGTATTCAGTAACAGAAAAAGCACCATTATAATCATCAACCACCACTTTATCAGTCAAAATACCAATACATATCCGGTCAAAAAATACAAGTGGGATATCGCTGTCCACTATTTCCTGAAAATGATTGTAGTTGGTCGTATTTTTCGAGAGACTGGCCAGCACTCCCGAAACACGGCTTGCAATCAGCGCTTCGGTATTTCGGACTTCCTTTTCATATTTTTCTCCCGACTGACAAACAATTACATTATAACCCTCCTCATCGGAAACCTCTTCGATACCTGATAAAACAGAAGAAAAAAAATGATGGATAATTTCCGGAATAATAACCCCGATAGTTTTGTTCTTATTTGTCCGCAGGCTTAATGCCAGTCCGTTCGGCTTGTAATGATGCGCTTTCGCATATTCCTGCACCCGTTCACGGGTAGCCAGACTGATGTCGGGATGATTCTGCAACGCACGGGAAACCGTTGAAGGAGAAATATTTAACTCCCGGGCGATATCTTTGATGGTGATTGGTGGTTTTTTCATAACACAAAGATATAGATTGATGAATATCAGCAAAGTGAAAGCCAAAGATAAAAATTTATTTTAAAATGCAAACGTTTGCGACCGTTTTTAACTCAATAACCCAAAAGTGAGATTGCTTATTTATTCCAATCCTCTATTTTTGTCCGCATAATCATAAGAAAAATATAAACTTTTTACTTTGACGAATTGTTAAACAAACAAATTAGCATAGTTCATTGAGTTAAAAATTCTTTTTTGATTATCGATATTTCACAAAGTTAAATTTATCAACTTTAAAAAACTATTGCATGAAGCACGTTAACTTTAAGCTGAAGATTCGCACATACGCGACACTGCTTTTGATGCTGGCCTTTAGCTCTTTATTACAGGCACAGCAAATCTCCGTTTCAGGAGTAGTAAAAGATGCCTCAACCGGTGAGCCCGTCATCGGTGCGAATATTGTTGAAAAAGGGACGACAAACGGAACCATTTCCAATTTCGATGGAGAATTTTCCCTGAATGTTCAATCTAACGGAACCTTGCTCGTTAAGTATGTAGGTTACAAAGACGTGGAAGTTGCCGTAGGAGGACAAAAAACACACATTATAAACATGACCGAAGATGCTGTGATGCTAGGTGAAGTGGTAGCTATCGGGTATGGTTCGCAGAAAAAGAAAGAAGTTACCGGATCTGTAGCATCTATTAAAGCGGAAGAATTTAATGCCGGAATAAAATCGAATCCGATTGGTCTGGTTCAGGGAAAAGTTGCCGGGGTTAACATCATTAAAACATCAAGTGACCCGACATCGACAGGATATAACATCCAGATCCGTGGATTTTCCACTTTAGATAAAGGAGCCGGCACATCCCCATTGTACATCGTAGATGGGATTCCCGTTAATAATATAGACAACATATCACCGGATGAAATTGCATCCATGGACGTTTTGAAAGACGGTTCAGCCGCGGCAATATACGGAACAAGGGGTACCAATGGTGTAATCATCATCACAACTAAAAGAGGTAATAATTTCAGCAACGATGTAAAAACCAATGTGGAGTATTCAAGCTATGTGTCAGGTTCAGTAAGAAATGGCGACATGGGCATGGCAACTCCTGAGGAATTCAGAAATCTGTCCACGATATCAAAGGGAAAAGTAACACCTACAATCTATTCTGACAACACTGGTAATGAATACAATACAGACTGGATGTCTGAATTAACCCGTCCGATTGCAATTGCACATAATCACAACATTGCTGTTTCGGGCGCTTCAAAAAGCTTTAATTACCGCGCTTCTGTAAACTATAAAAATGCAGAAGGTATAGCAAAGAAATCGAACAGAGAAGAACTTATCGGTAAAATAGCCGCTACACAAAAAGCATTGGATGGCTGGTTAGAATTACAGTATGATTTTTCTTATATGCACTATCGAAACGATTTTTTTACCGGAGATTTTAAACAGGCCGCTATTGTCAATCCGACTTACCCCATTTATGACGCATCAACTGCGTCTGGATATTATTACCCGCAAGGTACTGGTCAGTCAAATCCGGTAGAGGGACTACAACAAAAGGAATCTTATCAGGAAGGGAATTATTTCAGAGGCTCCATTAAAGCGAGTGTAAACATCAAGTCGGTTGAAGGTCTGAAAGTTAACACCTTTATAGCCATGGAAGATGGTGACAATTACTCCTTCTGGTATAACGACATGATTAATTCAGACATCAGCGGTTCAGGTAAAGCAGGCAGAAAAGCCGATTTAAACAATAGCAGATTATTTGAACTAACTGCTGATTATGTAACGCAATGGAACAGTAACAGTTTGACTGCTGTTGCCGGTTTATCTTATCAGAATTTCCTGTATGACGGGATGGACGTATCTAACAAGGGCTTTCCCACCAGCAGTTCCAAATATTATCAAATTGGAAACGGAGATGCCAGCAAAGCTTATCTGAATGCAACTTCATACAGAAACTCAAACACATTGGCAGCACTTTTTGCCCGTGCCAATTATAGTTATGATGAAAAATATCTGGCTTCTGTTTCTATTCGTCGTGAAGGTTCTTCCCGCTTTGGTGCCAATCATAAATGGGGCTGGTTTCCGGCAGTAAGCCTCGGGTGGAGAGTGAGTAATGAATCTTTCATGGAAAATGCTGCCTGGTGCAACGATCTGAAATTAAGACTTGGATTTGGGGTTACCGGAAATAATCTGGCTTCTGATCTAAGATCTGTTGCCATGTTATCCAACAGCGGGATGTTCTGGCTGGATGGAAAATACGTTTATACTTATGGTGTTAGTCAAAACGTTAACCCCGACCTGGCATGGGAGAAGAAGTATGAATATAACTTAGGCGCTGATTACTCTTTACTGAATGACAGACTTTATGGTAGTTTGGATATTTATTATCGTCAGACCCGTGATTTGTTATGGGATTATGAAGTTCCTACTCCTCCTTATCAGTTTGCTACCTTACTAGCCAATGCCGGTCAGATGGATAGCTACGGAGCTGAACTAGCCTTAAGTTATGTGGCTGTAAAAAATAATGACTGGAATTTTACGACAACACCTACTATCTCATTCAATAGGAATATCATCACAAAACTCTCTGATCCGTCTAAAGGTTTTAACTATGATCAAACCACATCAGGAGGTGTAGGTGAAAACGGTATTATGAATACCAACACACAATTACTGATTGAAGGCAGTCCGGTAGGAGCTTTTTACGGATATAAATTTGCAGGATTCTACACAGATGCTGGTACATTAACCAATGATTACAGCAAAAGTAACGGAACCTGGATGTTTGAAACCCCTGCCGGTGGATTCACTTCTGATCCGAATGAAAGTCAGCGCATGGTGGTTGGTAATGCGCAACCATTAATAACCTACGGATGGAATAATCTCGTGAAATACAAGAATTTCGACTTTACACTCTTTATGCGTGGTGTGGTTGGCAATAAAGTATTGAACGTAACACGCTGGGCTTATGGCCCTTCATCTTCACAGTCGATGAACGTGTATTTAAAAGATGCCAAATCCGGTATCTACACCAATAAAAAACATTTCACAGATTATTATCTTGAAAATGGCTCTTATCTTAAAGTTGATAATTTCACAGTGGGATACAACGTACCATTAAAAGACAGGAAAATGATTCAGTCGTTAAGGGTATATGCAACGGGGCAAAACCTGCTCACCATTACCGGTTACAGCGGACAGGATCCGGAAGTAAACACAACCAGTGTATGGGACTCTGGTATCGATTATCCTGATTTTTATCCTACAGTTGCAAGCTTTCTGATTGGATTCAACATCACATTAAATTAAATTCATAAAAGGTAAACAGCATGAAAAATATAATTTATATCTTATTCATCATTATTGTTTTAGGGACTCTCTCTTCGTGTGACAGTTGGTTGGAAGAACAAAACTACGGAAATCCTACTGTTCAGGATATGGTTCAGAATGAAGCTAATATTGCCCTGTTGGTCGGACAAGCTTATGCCGATATCAAATGGGTGCACGACCACTGGGGATATTGGGGTGTAAATTCATTAACTTCCGATGAATGTGTAGCTCCGGTCAGAATGCCGGGTGAACACTGGTCTGACGGAGGCTACTGGAGAAACCTCAACACCCATAAATGGAACTCGTTTGCCGATGCATTTAAGAACATCTGGAATACAACTATTTCAGGAGCCGTATTATGCAATAGCGTACTCGCAACGCTGAAAGAAAATCAGGATGTTATGACTCCGGAGGTATATAACAAATATATTGCAGAACTGGAAGTCCTCAGAAGTTATTATTACTATATGCTTTTTGATTGTTTCGGCAGAATCCCTTACACGGAAGAATTCAAAGAAGAAACAAAACCGTTGATGGAACCCCACGAAGTATGGTCGCGACTGGTTACCACACTGGAAAGAAATGCCCCTAATTTGCCTCAGGTCAGCGATGCCAACAGGGCACTTTATTACGGACGTGTGAGCCAGGGAATGGCTTACGCCCTTCTTGCCCGCCTTTATCTCAATGCAACTTCGTATGGATGTACCCCACAAAATGTTACAGTAGAAGGAGTCACATTCAATAATGAGGGTGATTTCTATACCAAAGCTATTCAGAGTTGTGACCGGATCATTACTTCCGGATCTTATATTATTGAAGATAACTTTTTTAACAACTTTAAAATTGAGAATGAGAATAGCAAAGAAAATATTTTTGTAATCGTCGAAAACGGTAATGCTGAAATTGATTCCCGCAACATCGGCAGCATGTCGAACAAACTCAGACTGACTATGCTTACCCTGCACTATAGTCACCAATCTACCTGGGAAATGATTACCAAACCCTGGAATGGCTTCTGCGCCCGTCCTGGCTTCATTGAACGTTACGAACCGACTGATGTTCGCGGACCGGGTAATGAAGGCTTAGGAACCAAAAACACCAAACAATGGGGTTGGTTTGTTGGCCCCATTTATAACGCGACCGGATCAAGCATCTTAAAAGATGAAAATCAGGACGATGCAATTATCAGGTACCAGATTGAATCGCTGGATGAAGCAAAATGGGGCGATGGAGCCAGGATGTTCAAATATGAAGTCGATAAATCAAAGAAATACGCTTATTGTGAAAACGACTTTGTTCTGTTCCGTTATGCAGATGTCCTTTACATGAAAGAAGAAGCAATTCTGAGGGGTGGAACCGGCATCAGCGGCATTAACACTCCTGATTTTCAGCGAATACGTAAACGTGCATTTGCCTACGACAATGATCAGGGAAATTCTAAAGTCTACACGGTTGCAACACTCACATTAGATGAAATTCTGGATGAACGTGGACGCGAATTTGCCTGGGAAAATATTCGCCGCAGAGATTTAATCCGATATAATAAATTCTCTGACAGCAATTATGTACAATATGTGGAAGGAAAAGAAAGCTTCCGCAAATGGTTCCCGATTCCTTATTCCGTTATAGAAAAATCGGTTCGTGATAAAGACGGTAACCCTATATGGACACAAAACCCAGGATATAATTAATTTCGATATAAAACAAAAAACATTACTAACACCAATTAAAATTTTATTCAAATGAAAACACTTAAAAATTTTGGACTATTAGCTGGAGTATTTGCTCTGATTTTAGGCACTTTTTCTTCTTGTGATCCCAAAGATCCGGACATAATTGTGGAAGACGGATTTTACGTTATAGGGGAAGCCACAGGGTCAACTGCTTTATCGGTTGACTACAGAATGGCAACAGGTAACAACGAAGCCGACAAGAATAATGCGCGTGCCGGCTTGTATGAAAAATATGTTGCACTGGAAGCCAATAAAGAATTCACCTTATTACTCAAAGAAGGTGCTGTTGAAACAAAGTACAGCGCTGTTCTGGCTGAAGTTGCATTAAATGGTGAAAACGAACAACCAAACATTACCATTTTGAAGGGTACTTTGCTTTCAGGAACCGCTGCTACCCCGATGAAAGTAACTACCAGCGGTTTGTACCATATTGTATTAGACCTCAACACCAACGGAGACCTTGCTAACCCGGTTATCCTGGTTGCTCCGGTTGAATGGGGTGTAAGAGGCGTAAACGGTGACTGGAGCTGGAAAAAACTGAAAGCCAGTGCATTTAACCGTACTACTATGACGTTTGACACTACATTTGCTGAAATACCTTCGTCTGGTATTTTTAAATTTTCTTACGGTGGCGGTTGGAAAATTCAGTTGGATGACGCTGGTTCTGTTAAGGTAAACACCAACCTGGGACTTGATTTGGTTCAGGGAGCTGGTGATATCCCAATGCCAAAAGGTACTGATATTCATCTTAAATTAACATGGAAACTGGCTGGAGGTGAATTATCAAAAAGCTACAAAATGGAGATGACAGGTAACATCATTATCGAAGATCCTGCAACTTTCGTGGTTGGATTCAGTGGAAGTGCATTTGGCTCCAACACAAATGCTCCGGCAGAATGGAGTGACCCTTCAGGTCCTACCCTTGCTGTTTATGATGCAGCTAACAGCTCTGTTACAAATCAGCAGACCAAAGCAGGTAAATATGTTTACAACATTACAAACCTGAAAATGGATGCTGCAAAAGAATTTAAAGTTCGTGTGAACGGTGCCTGGATTGGCTTTGATGATGCTACCATTGTTGGAGAAACGTTTACAAAAAAGAGTGATGGTAATTTTATCGTTGGAGCTGCTGCTACTTATACCAACGTTAAATTCGAAGTAACCTGGAGTGGTACTGCTGCTACTGAAACCAAAGTTACTTTCACCAAGTAAGGAACGAGGTACTATTCATAAAAAAACACGGCTTTTCAGCCGTGTTTTTTTATGAACGTGAGGTTCACTAAGCAGGTGCAAATCAAGTTGGAAATCAAATTAAGAATCAACTTGATTGCAACGAACAACTTCAGTGACGGCAAACCACAACTATTTCAGATACTGCTCCAGGAACCTGTCCTGCTCCCACAACAGATGCAGGATATTCTCGCGGGCCACATAGCCATGCATCTCTTTGGGTAGAATTACGAGCCGTGCCGGGGCGCCCAGCCCTTTCAATGCCTGGAAATATCTTTCGGTTTGCAGGGTGAATGTACCTGGATTATTATCGGCTTCCCCGTGTACAAGCAGCATAGGTATTTTCATTTTATCGGCGTGCATAAAGGGCGACATGGCGTTGTACACTTCCTGCGCTTCCCAGTAGTTGCGCTGCTCCCGCTGAAAACCAAAAGGTGTGAGCGTGCGGTTGTAGGCGCCGCTACGGGCAATTCCACAGGCAAACAAATCACTATGGGTAAGCAGGTTGGCTGTCATGAAGGCTCCGTAAGAATGCCCGCCTACCGCTACTTTTTTCCGGTTTATATAACCAAGTGCGTCTACCGCATCAATAGCAGCTTTGGCATTGGCAACCAATTGTTCAACAAAGGTATCGTTAGGCTCTTCTTTATCTTCTCCGACTATAGGAAAAGCCGCATCATCCAGCACCGCATAACCGCGTGTCACCCAATACACAAAAGAACCGTAATAGGGAAAAGTAAATTCATTCGGATTAGCCGTACTTTGTCCGGCGCTGTTCTTGTCTTTATACTCAGCCGGATAAGCCCAAATCAGCAAGGGTAGTTTTTCTTTTTTCGCTTCCCGGTCGTAACCTTCAGGCAAATACAAAGTACCGGTTAGTTCCACTCCATCTTCACGTTTGTATTTAATCACTTCTTTATAAACATGTTCGATGCTTGCGAACGGATTCGGGAAATGGGTAATCTGAACTGGAGCTATTCTTCGTTTCAGATTGCGGATGAAATAATTCGGATACTCATTTTTCGATTGCAAACGCACCAGTACTTCGCCGGTTTTCACATTCGTAAAATCAAAAATCTCTTCTATTTTATCCGTGTAGGCCGATTGATACAATCGGTTTGTCTTCAATGTTTTGATATCTAAAGCATCAATGAACGGATACTGTCCATCGGAAGTATGTCCTTCTCCAATCAGGAAAAGTTTATTTCCATCCATTGCGAGGACATATTTACCATATTCATTCTTTTTGGTTTCGAAATAACCGGGATCCGCGTAGATATCCTGAAAATTACGTTCATTGAACAAACGGGGCGCTTTTTCCGGTTTAGCCGGATCGATGATTGAAAGCCTGCGCATGCGGGTGTCATACCATTCTTCCTGCAACACGGCAGTATTCGCATTGCCCCAGATAATCTCCGCAAAACGCAGTTTTGTTTTGGTTAGCAATTCCGGTTTGTCAGTAAACGGAGCTTTCCACAAATACAAAGCATCACGGAATTCGACTTCTTTTTGCGGATCTCCTTCATCCTGCGCTTCAGCATAGCATAGGGTTGAAGGTTCATCGGAACGCCAACTGATAGCACGTATACCGGTACGCACGGCCATAAAGCCTTTCGGCAAAACTTCTGTCAGCGGGACTTCCGAAATTATTTTCACAGCATCGCCCTGCGAAGTGTACACCACATTTAATTGCGGGAAACGACTAATGGGTACGATATACGAAAATGGCCGCTGAATGGTGGTAATCAGCACGTAAGAACCGTCGGGAGAGAAATTCTCGTTAGCATACATATCCGCTGCCTTGAACAGGCTACGGGTTCCATCGAGTTGCACCCGGTACAGTTCCGAAGTGGTCAGGGTTACAAAGTTGGCCTCATCCGTCGGATTCTTCAACAAATCCTGATAAGTGCGGTTTTGTGCTTTGGAACCATCGCTGACGGATATAATGGGCCCCTCCGGTAAAGCATTTTTACTGTCAATCAGATTGGGACGATTTTCGGGCAATAACCTTACGAGCAACGACTGACTATCTCTGTACCAGTTAAACGGATTTCCCAGATTAGCATTCACACGAGCTTCTGTGAGTTTTTTCGCGGTAACTGTTTCGAAATCCATCACCCACAGTTCGATACCCTCTCCTGTGTTATGGGCAAATGCGACTTTGCTTTCATCGGGCGACCAGGTAAGGTAAGTCAGCCTGGGATTAGCCGGCAGTCCTTTTACCTGTACCGGTTCATCGCCATTCACTTTTCTAACCTTCAGGTTATTGACATAGGTAATAGAAGAGCTGATATTGGTAACCGGGTTCACCCGCAAACCAGCCAGACTGATTTCCTGCTGATTCAGATCGGCCAGCGATTTATAGGTGCTGCGGTAACTGAACAGCATGTTCTCGTTGTTACTGTCGATCACGACCTGCGGTGCGCGTTCAAAATCAGCCAACCGGAGAATACTCTCCGGCGGCAACTGGTATGTCAGGTTCTCCTGAGCGTCAATTTCCTGTAATCCCACGGCGATACAAATAAGAATGAATAGTTTTGTTATTTTCATATTAATTTAACTTCTGATGCGCATTAATAATCTTTATAACACAAGTTGCAAAAATAAGTTTTAATTCCGGATATTTTGTTCTCTCCACTGCATGGGAGTATAATTTGTCTCCTGCAAAAATGCCCTGCTGAAAACCGGGGGAGAACTAAACCCGGATAAGTCGGCAATACATGCGATATTTAAATCGGGGCGGGATAACAATAAATGCTTACTTTCCGCGATACGATAACGCATCACAAACTGATAAAAGGTCTCACCGTATCCTTCGTTAAACAGACGCGAGAGATAACTGCGGTTAAGCGGCAGTATTTCC
>JARKQF010000188.1 GCA_029973975.1 Paludibacter sp. | reverse complement strand
ATATCTAACCCAACAATCTTTTTTGAACCGGAAAATAATTTTAAGTCTGAAATTAAGGATTTTAAATCTAACATTAAAACACCGCCAGGTATGTCTTTCCGGAAATTTGCTCCCCAGTTATTTGGAAAGCCGATAAACTATATCTCCCTTTTTAACCATGCCTAATTCATTACGTGCTATGGATTCGATGTAGACTAAATCACTGCGCAATAAGACAATTTTCTTTTTAAGATCGCTGTTCTCTGCAGCCACACTATTATTTACCGCCTTCAGCTGCACCAGCTTTTTATTCATGAAATAATTATCTACCAATCCTCTGTTGCCGAATGTTATTAAAAGTGTCATTAAAAACAAAAAACCGGCCGCATATCTGCCTACTTTCATTGGTAAGCAATCTCCCTGGTGATATATATCGGTTGCGTTCTCAAAAACTTCATAATATTTTTTGGACGATACCTCGGGAAATCTTAATTTCAATATTTCCTCGTTGACACACCCCTTCATTTAAAGTTTTGCATGCAAAATTGATGCTATAGTTACCGCCAGCTATCAAATAATCAGATAATTTTTAAAAACATCTTGCCCTGTCGTTTGTATTTTCTCTGATACTTTAATTATTTACCTCATTTGCCGCTAATAACAACACCAGACAAAAACAAAAGTCAAGAAAAAATATATACCAATAGTTTATTTTTAATCACTATTATTGACAGCCTAAAGTGCTTTCAAATAAGCGCTTCAGGCTGTCAAAGAAATGTATATTTGTCGCTCAACCGGAAGCCTTGATGATGATGCAGTTGAAATGTTATTGAAGTGCGAATTTGTTAGGTTAATATGAGATTGTAACGACAGCTAACTTTCTACGGAAGGTAAAATTTGCTGCGGTTCGCCCAGAAGAAATTTGCCGCTCTCTATCCATTCTTTTAATGTATTGGCTATCAGCCTTGCCTTATAATAACTGGAAAGAGGTGCAGTAATTACTTTTTTCCCATCAATTATAATCGTTCCGCTGCGCAGGTCCTTATAACTGACTTCAGCCAGAGATTTGGATACACCTTTAGGATAATCCATACTGTAATCATAAATCTGAGTATAGATGTCTTCGTCTTTGACTGCTGTAAAGCGCGCCATTTCTTCATCTAAAATGGGAATGGGAATACCGATGCCGACGTATAAAGAGACTCCATAGCCGAGAATACTGGCCGCAGCAAGCCACTCGGGCGTCATTTCCTTTAAATTGCCCACCACAGCAAGAGTGCCGGCGCCTTCTTTGGGAACACCGTTGGCTCCCCGCAGGACATTAGGGTTGTGCTGAGTACCCGGCCAGGCAACAAATCCCTGTGCTCCGCCCAGAAATATGCGTGTACCAACGCCGATCGTTCGATAATAAGGGTCATTAAATAAAGGACTCAATTGCCCCGCAGTCGCGTAATTGGCATTGGCCATCCGCGGCCGCAACATTCCCATATATGTATAAATTGTTGTATCCGACAAATTTACGGCGCAGTTGTAATTTTGATAAGCATTCCGGGGATTAAATAAAACAGCGTCCCGCAAATCGTTGATCGTAATATTTTTTTCAACTTTTCTCGCCGGATAACAGTCCGTCCCGTATCCTTCGGCACGCAGTTTAATAACATTGCCCGAGATCAGATCTTCTATGACATGACCGCCGCCGTAATTAAATTCCCCGGGGTAAACGCTGTTCAAGGGATCACCTTCAACAACTTCAGTAGCGCCTATGTAGCAATCGACAGCGGCAATACCGCCATAGGCGGGAACATCATTCAACCAGACCTTGGAGGCCCGGATTTTCGGAGAAGTGTGGCCGAAATTCAGAAACGCCCCGGATGAACACATTGCGCCAAAAGTACCTGTAGTAACAACGTCTATTTTGCGGGCGGCTTCAACTGCGCCGTTCCTTTCCACAATGTCGATCATCTCTTCGGCGGTAACGACAACAGCCTCGCCCTTTTTGATCTTTTCGTTGAGTTCCTGAAATGTCTTTTTAACTTTATATTTTTTCATAATTGGAAAAAATCAGAATTTGTCTTGTACAGGCTTTCCATATCACCGTTTAACGGCAATTGCAAAACATAAGGAGAGGATTATGTGTGGCCGAAGCCGCCCGCCCCTCTTGCCGTGGAGCACAGTTCTTCAGCCTCCATCCATTCCACCTGGTAGACTCTTTGAATGACCATCTGAGCCAGACGCATGCCTCTACGAATAACAAAAGGCTTGTCTCCGTGATTGATAACTATTAAGGCGATTTCTCCACGGTAATCCGCATCAATTGTACCCGGTGAATTCAGCAGTGTAATTCCTTCATTGATTGCGAGTCCGCTGCGCGGCCTTATCTGCGCCTCAAAGCCGTCGGGC
>JARKQF010000182.1 GCA_029973975.1 Paludibacter sp. | reverse complement strand
GGGCTCAGACTGTAGACAAAAAAGACATTTTACGCGAAGCGTAAGGTGTCTTTTTTGCTAGAAGGCTGCCAAAGAGGCAATAAAGCGGTGATTTTGCGTCCGAAAAAATGAAGCAAAGGGGCTAGGAGTCCCTTTCTTCGTTTCCAAGTTGCCAGCTTTTTTAAATTCATGCACGCAAAAGTTAGCGTCACCTGCATGGTTACTTTTTGCAAGCCGCGCAATTGCGTGTATCGCATTGCATGTTTTTCCTTCGCGTCGGCAAATACCCTCTCAATGGTTTGACTTCGCATTTTATAAATATCCCGATAGAAAGGGGTATGCCGGTAATCTTCCGCCAGTTCCAAATACTCTTCCCACACGTGACGGGTAACCACTTTTTGCCCCGCTTTGCTTTGGGTGCATTGATGCAGATGCGGACAATCTTTGCACTTCTCGGGATTGCTTCTATACTCTTTATAGCCGTCGCGATTGGTTGTGCTATAGGTCAGCACCTCAAAGCCAGGACAAATCATGCAGTCATAATATTCGTCGTAGACGTATTCGTATTTCTTGAAATAGCCTTCTTTCGTCATCGGGCCTTTATAGGGTACCGCCGGTACTCTTTCGCTATCGATAATTTGCTTCATGATCCACGGCGTTTTATATCCCGCATCCACGGCCACCAATTCGATTTCGGGATACGCTTTGATCAGGCGTTGGTATATTCCGTCAAACATCCTGCTGTCATGGATATTGCCGGCGCCCACTTCATAATCCAGGATGAAATTGTGTCGGTCGCAGGCGGTATTGGCCACATAGGCAAAGCACTTTGCATGTTCTGCCTTGTGAAACAAGCCGCTTTCCGGATCCGTCTTGCTTTGTTTGCTGTTTTTCATTTCGGGTGGGCCTGCGGAATCGTCATGTTTCAGTGGTTTCTTTCCATGCGCCTCTCGGTCCTGGCTGATTTCTTCGTCTAATTGCTGTTGGTATTGTTTTGCCTGTTTCTCCACCATGACGTTCGTCGATTTGTTTTTGTTCGCACTGGCTTTGATATGCGTTCCATCGACAAACACCGCACTGGCATCGACAAAACCGCAAGCAATCGCTTCCTGCAAAATCCGGGCAAAGATTCGTTCAAACACGTCGCTATTCTTATACCGCCTTGTGTAGTTCTTGCCGAAGGTGGAAAAATGGGGAATCGCTTCTCCGATGTTATAGCCGATAAACCAGCGGTACGCCATGTTGACCTCAAGTTCCTTGATGGTCTGGCGCATGCTGCGAATGCCAAACAGATATTGCAGAAATACAATTTTGAACAGGCATACCGGATCGATTCCCGGTTTTCCCCAATCCAGTTCGCTATATAGCCCTTTCACTTCTTCATAAATGAAACTAAAGTCGATGGCTTGATCAATTTCTCGAACGATGTGGTTTTCCGGCACCAAATCCTCCAGGCATAGAAACTGGATTTGCCTTTGATTGCTGCGGCTTTTCTTTACGTACAAAAAAATCACTCCCCCTATATTTTACCATATAAGAGGAGCGTTTTGCTTTTTGTCTACAGTCTGTGCCCCGGCCATGCGGCCGGGGCTTCTCTATTCTCTCTACAAATTATATATCGATTGTGTGAAGGTAAAGTGGATAAGCTGTAGTACAAGTGGTTCTCTATTGAGATTGAGCACGCTCGTTCTTTTGCGCATGTTTACTATTACCAATTTCAACAATTAGTCGCATTCGTTCTTGTCGTTCATAACGCACAATATACCAGTCTTTTATTAAGGTTTCGATTAGAGAGATCAACGCGGCCGCTTCCCCTGGGTCAACGTCTATAATCAGATTAATATCTTTTTCCATATGTGCACCAATATTACCAACGGATCTTACAGCATCAATCGCCGCCCATGTTTCTGGATCAACTTTTTCTTTAATTGCCTCTATCTCATCAACCAACCTGGGCTTTTTTACGTTCCAAAAATCCCTAATCATCCCTTGCAAGCACCTTCGCGATAATGTTGCAGACGCCTTGGGGCTCAATTTTACAATTTGGCAAGCCTCATTGTAATCAAGAAGAATGGCCTTTGGCACATAATCAGGAAAAATCTGAGCTTGAGAATCCGGCACAAGATCCCATCGTTTCACGTTGTCGTTTTGTATAAGCTCAAATTTCCCGCTGCCACTATTACGTGTTGAATCACCAAGTAGCACTCGCAATGTATACTTTTTGCATTTTTCGTTTGGACAAGTTATAAATACAGCCAATAAGATTTTTTCACCTTCTGCAGTATCTTGATAGCATACAACTCTTCCTTCAGAAATATCCTCATCCCTAATTGATGCAAATTGGCCGCAAAATGGGCATTGCCAAGATAATGCCAATAAGTCCGCCGCCTCTAATTACATCATATTTCCTGCCTGCAGCAAATAACCTCACACCGGTGGTAAGCGGGTAAATTCAAGTTACTCTATTTCAGACTTTATAATCACGTTCGTAAAGCAGTCATCACAAACCATGAACGACTGCAGTTGCCCCGATGTAAACTTTTCGGCAGAATCAATTATTATCTCGCCAATATGCTTATCACCAAAACTGTATATGCCTGTCTCGTTTGAACTAAAATAAACAGATTGTATCCCGTGATGTTTCAGCGTTTCAGTCAACCATTCTTCTATTTTGATGTCATCTTTGTGCCGATCTTTAGTCGTTATCTCAATCCCAAATTTTTGTTTCACGCAGATCCCCTCTTATATTCACTTACTATGTTTAGCAGTTCAACAGAAATATGCCAAATCCTGCCTGTAAAATCAGATACCTCGACCTCTTGGTCGGGGCTTCTCTGTTCAACCATTCGTAAGCAAATTATTGATGCCTTCTTTCTTTTTTTCAGCAAAGGCTATCTCACGATGCATTTGATAAATTAAGCCGCGAAATGCCTGTTCTGCAACGCTCAAATCCACTTTCAGTTCTTCGCGATTTTCAAGTGAAGGATTGCCTAACAACTCCCAAATTAATCTTTCAGCTAATGCGGGGTCTTCGACAAAACGGTATTGATGAACTTCCCAGTCTTTCCAAACATTTCTTTCAAAACACTGCTCAAGTGTGTTGTATGTAAGCCCAATTTTAATAATCCCTGGCTTATCTGGATGTATCAATAGGCAAATGTAGCCCAGTTTTGCAACCTGCCAAATTTCTTCTGGTTCCCTATAGCCTATCCCGCAATGCGGACAACCTTCGCCTTCTGCTACATACTTGGAATTCGTCCGCCATTCATGGCCATTAATACATCGAAAAACGGCTTTTCCAGACCGACTGGTAACACGCCCTATTAAGGTTATATCACGACCTTCCAGTCGTTTGTTCATCCATGCTGTATATGCATAAACCCAGTCTGGGAGTGTTGGTGGTGGCCGCATACCAGCTTTTTTTGCCGCTTCCAAACCATTCTGTACCACTTCCCATTCCATTTTGTCAACTTCAATTCCAAACCGATAGGGAAAAACCGAAGATGGCACTGACGCCCAAAAGGCCTTTTCAGCCCAGGATGGATCGGGGACGGCAATGTACTTTTTTAGTTCCCATTTCTGCCCGGTTTCTTTGACTACTTGGCCAGTGTATTCTTCGTTTTTGCTATTATGCTGTGCCAAACGCTTTTCGGGATTAAGAGTGGTTTGTCCGACCTTTACTAAGAGCGGATCGGAAGGATGCACCAATACATATATATACCCCGGTTTCATGGACATTCTCCTTTACTATTTTCCGATATAAGAACTAATTCCGCGATAAAACAACCAATAGGCGATCCCGCCAGATAACAATGCAAGTCCTTGAAAAAAATACGCTATAATATGCGTCCATGTAAACCGATCAATCTTTTCCGGGCTCTCTTTCCCGAAATTATTCAGGACTATCTGCATTTCTTTTCGATAACAAATTGCGTAAACTGATTGCGACACATATGCTGTTCCGGAACTGACAGCCCCGGCAAGGGCTCCATACGAAAAAATTGCCAACGAAGCACTTAAAGCACTATTCATTCCGTCATTTCCGGTTTTTGAAACAACATTACCCATAAAAGTCATCATGGCAATGGCAGCCGCGCCGTTAATCAAGACCGAATATTTTATGGCTGCTTGGCCCATTGCAATTATCGATTTGAACATTTCAATAGATTGGTTGGAAAGCATTTCATAATTTTTAAGACGTATTGAAGTATTAAGTTTCTCTGTTTCAATAGCTTTTTCATTAGCTTGTTTTGCTATTTCACGCTGGACTTCTATTTGCACTTCTGCACTGTTTTTGACCTGCTCAAGGTATATTAATAACACATCTGCATCGATACATTTACTTCCGGTTCGAATTGTTTCTGCAAGCACGTTGCTTTTAATTTGCTCAACAATCTTCTCAGCACTCATACTTTCACCAGCTTTTTCACTTTATAAATCACTTCCCATATACCCCAAACATTAACTCCTTTGGTATCGGCGCCAGGCCAGCTGCCTTGTACTTGGTTCTTAACCAGTCAGCTATAAGCTCGGCAACTTCTGGATATAGGCTACCAATCGACGTGTTACTATTTATTGCAATGTCAAATTCTCTGTCGGCAATCGAAACGGTGTATTCACTTTCTGATGTCTTTTTTACACCTATGCTTATCATCAGATAAAGCGGTGGAGCGTTACCCTTAAGCAGCTTAACACACAGCCAACACTGCCAAAAACCATTGTTCTGATCGAAGGCGATTGTGCTTTCAAGTTGGGCAAACTTTGTTTTCTGTTCTGCATTTATATCAGCAAAGAATAGATGACTTGAATCGCAATAAAGGTAGTCAATCAGACCTCGCCTGATTCTTTGAATGAGCTCAACAGCGGCGCTCTTGTACCTGGCATTACTATTGATGATAGCTTCGTATAGTGCGCATAATTCTTGGTGCTTTGTCACTTCAACACCTCCTGTCAATAAAGCATTCTTCGGGTCATCGGCTGTTTTTTCCTGCCTGAAAAACAAAAAGCCCCGACCTCACGGCCGGGACGTCTCTATTGATCACTTCGATAACAAATTACTGATGACCTTTATCTGTTCACTTATAACCCGCCCAGGTGATGGACGCACATTCGTCTCGATCCGTTCATAGCGACCGCAGCTGGGGCATGTATAGCGCACAGTAAAAACCATCTGCTCAGTTTTGAGTTCGGCTCTGCACACCGGGCAAATATTATTCTCCAAAGAAAAACTTCCCTTCTTGCAACCTCTTGCGAATAACTACCCTTGCCATTATACAGCGATTGCATAGAAGGTCAAGTGGTTAGACCTGAAATCTGAGTTTAGCCAAATAAAAAAACCGCCCCGGTTTCCCGAAGCGGCAATCACATCAAAAAGATTATGTTTCCAGTACATAAACCCGGCCCCGGCCACCACAGTACCAAAACAAGTACCAAAACCACCAAAAAACGCCCGATAACTGGAAAATACTCCAAATAAATAAAAAAAGCCGTCCAGCCTTGATGGTAAAGGACTGAACGGCACAACACAGCACGCGAAAGCACGAATTTTCAGCAAGGGAGTATTATGCGAAGTTAAAGGATTGTAAAAATTAGGTTACGTTGCATCGATAAAATCACCTGTATAGGCAGGATTTTGCTGCTCGCACAGGGAAGT
>JARKQF010000174.1 GCA_029973975.1 Paludibacter sp. | reverse complement strand
TATTCAAGGGTATCTTCATCGGTAAAGACAGAGCTTACCATGATGGGGTTGCCAAGTTCACGAACAATTTCGAGGGCGATGTTATTGCCTGGCATGCGGATGCCAACCACCTTTTTATTTTTAAATAACTTGGGAAGTCGGTTGCTGCCGTTCAGCAGAAAAGTAAATGGTCCGGGTAAGTTCTTTTTCATCAGCTTGAAAGCGTAATCATCCATTTTCGCATATTCGCTGATCTGGCTCATCTGGTGACAAACAAAGGAAAGGTCTGCCTTACGGATGTCTTTCTCTTTCAGCTTAATAATCGACTCTACTGCACGGGCATTGAAAATATCACACCCGAAAGCATATACCGTATCGGTCGGAAAAATGATGATTCCTCCGTTACGCAAGACCTCAACGACTTTCTGTATCTGTTGTGGACTGGGATTGTCTTCGTATATCCTGATCAGCATATTACAATACTTTCTTTTGCCAGTTTCCTTTTCGTAAATAAATATATGCACCGATGCCTAATACCGACCAATAAACGAACTCCGACATCCAGACAACATGTACAGGTTGCGGATTAATGATGGCAGTGTAATAAACATACGAAAGATAAAAAAACAAGGTGACAAATTCAATGATGAAAGCCGTCTTGGTGTTACCTGTTCCGGAAATGGAATGAAACAGAATACTACCTACCGCACAGAAAATCATCGCTATGGAAACCACTTTCATGACGGGAATAGAAGCTGCAACCAATCCGGGATCATTCGTATAAATCTGAGCGAACAACTCCGGGAAAAAATAAGTGAAGATCATCAGTGGAGTAACCAATACCACGACTACACCTAACATCTTATGAATAAAAGGTATCACATCCGGTCTCCTGTCAGCTCCGATCAGGTTGCTCACCATTGTGCTGACAGTGGTTGCAAGCGCCGAACCCGGAATCATCAGCAACACATACAAACTTCGGCCTATATTCGTTGCCGCAAGCGGTCGCTCTCCCATCCTTTCAATAAAGATAAAAAACATGAACCAGGTAGAAATGGAAATAAAAAACTGAAACATAATGAATACCGAAAGTTCCAGTATCTGCCGTATCAGTTTAAAATCAATTTTTTTAATCGAATACAACTGATATTTTTGAAAATCCTGATGCAGAAAGGTATACACAATCAGAAAAACTGTCGATGCCGCTTCAGCAATCACAGAAGCAAGGGCTGCACCGGCAATACCCATTTCGGGAAATCCCCAGTGACCGAAAATCATGGCATAATCGAGCACAACATTGACCGTTGCCGTAATAATCGCCGAGCCTGTCAGCACTGAAGTATTGGTAACCCCGACAAACATTCCCCTGAACATCACGTTGATAAAGGCAAAGATAAAACTCCACTTTCGCCAATAGAGATATTCCAGCGAAGCATGATAAATTTGATCTGAACTCACCAGATATTTCATGATATCGGCATTAAACAACCAGGAGAAAATCAAGAAAAAAGCCGACAGCAGCAAGATAAAAAACATCCCGTTGTTGAAGATAGGACCTACTTCCGCATACTTCCCCTCTCCGTTACGCCGGCCGATAATGATCTGTGTTCCCTGACTGAAACCAAATCCGATAACAAAAATAGCCAGAAAATATACCCCACCGATGGCTGAGCCCCCCAATGCAACTTCACTCACCCGCCCGAGAAAGGCCGTGTCAGTCACGTTAATGATGTTCTGTACCAGCAAAGTCAGAAATACCGGGTATGTTACCTTGAATATATTTTTAGCTGAAAGCATATTATCTTTTTGGAATGAAAGTTGCAAAGATATTAATTTTAGCGTTAACTTTGTCACCATCTTATTGCAATGTGCATCAAAACAAGAAAGTATAATTTAATATGATTACACAGGACCAAACCTTATAGTTTTCATATAGTTTTATAATTCCGGGTTATTAAAACATTATTAATCACAAAAAACGAAAATTAAACGAATGAAAAAATATATTATCAATTCTATCTTGCTGATTTCACTTTTAATAATAACAGTCAGCATCACTGCCCAAAACACCTATACAAACACCCAAGCTTGGGAAAAAGTTGATCAACTGATAGAAAAAGATTTGCCTGAATCGGCTTTGAAAGCATTAGACTCCATCAGTCGCATCGCCGAAGTAACCAATAATCAACAAGAGAAAATTAAAGTTAGACTATACAGATACCGTATTCAAACTGAAAAAGAACCCGGTACCGCACCGGCTGTTTTAAAAGATTTTGAACAATTTGCCTACATTTTTGAACCTTCTCCAATAAAGCAATTGTTGTTTTGCATGGCCGCGGAAATGTACCACAACTATTACCAAAGCAATCAACATGAAATCGACAGGCGGACAGATGTAGCCGGCACTTTTCCCGAAAACCCGGAAACCTGGAGTAAAAATCATTTCAAGCAAAAGATAAAATCTCTTATTGATGAAGCGTGGAAAGAACAACGAATCAGTCAACAAACTGACATAGAAAGCCTGCAAAAACTGTTTGTTTTTCAGTCAGAAAAAAAAGAAGACAAAAACACCTCACCTACTTTGTTTGATTATATTGCCTATAAAAGAATTGATCTGGCAGAAGCATGGAAGGATGAAAAAACCATCCAGGAAACATACAAAGAGTTAATCCAATTCCGAAAAAAACAGGGCGATACCAGTCTAAGCGTTTTAGCTGAAATAAACTATCTTGATTATCTATATGGACAATCCGATTCCCAAACTTTTATTCAAAAGACAGACAGTCTGGAACAGGTTTACCAGCAAGATCCGGCAGTAGTAGAAATCATGGCACAAAAAGCCAAGCATTATCTGCATAATGCTGAAATTCCTCAACACAAGAAATTAGCGCATACCATCTGTAAGAAAGGCATTGAGACATATCCTGATTATCCTCGGATAGGATTATTGCACAACATTTTGGCACAAATCGAACAGCAATCATTGTTTATCGAGAGTGCCAGTGATGCAGCACCATCGGGTCGATTAAAATTAAATATAAGTTCAACGAATATCCCGACAATCACACTTGAAATTTATCGTTTAAATACTACTTCCGAAGCCTTTGCAAGGTATGATCTAAACAAAAGTATTGATCCAGACAAAGAAGTATTTGACAAAACCCTGATTGAAACGCTTACAATCAACTTGCCTCTGAATGAAAACTTTGAGGCAGAAGACTCCATTTTTAATTTACCTACGCATGATTATGGCATTTATGAATACATCGCTTATCCTTCGGGCATGCGTGAAAAAGATAAAATGACCAATTCTTATTATACTGTTACTGATTTGACTTTCATCAAAAGAGCCGTTTCTGAAGATAAAAACGCCTATTATGTGTTGGATCGCATCACCGGGAAGCAAGTAAAACAGGTAGAAATAATATCCTACGAATACAAATGGACAGGCAATCAGTATGAAATGACACTTGCTGCAACAGCTAAAACCAACTCAAAAGGATATGTAGAATTACCCCACATTAAATCCTATGGCAATGAAATTATCGTGTTGAAAAAGAAAGATGATCGCTATTTTTATAACATGAGTCACTCCCCGTATTTCAGCAAATTTAAACCAACCGAAACAACTCAACAACGCATTAACATCTTTACCGACAGGGCTATTTATCGTCCCGGGCAAACAGTTTATTTCAAGGCCATTGCCTACGAAATGGATAGTAAGAAACAGGAAGTCACAGCCAATAAAGACATCCGTTTCGAACTGATAGATGTAAATGGGAAAAGCATCAATCAACTTGAACTACGCACCAATGAATTCGGTTCGGCATCAGGTAGCTTTGTACTGCCTTCAGGCGGATTAAACGGTAATTTTCAAATTCGGGCGGATAAAAGACATTCCGTTAATTTTTTAGTAGAAGAATACAAAAGACCGACCTTTGAAGTTAGCGTAACACAACCTACAAATGAAATCAGTTTTGGAGAAACAGTCTCACTTAACGGTGAAGTAAAAGCATTCGCGGGCTATTCCCTTCCTGATACCAAGGTAAAATATGTTATCAACCGCTATGTACATCCTTTCTGGCGTTGGTTTCCACCTGTTAATGATAATAAAATGATTGTTTCGGGCGAAACCACTACTGATGCTAATGGTCAGTTTTCCATACAATTTACTCCTGAAAAAGATAAAAACATTCGCGACAGCAAAATAAAACAAGCCTATCGTTATAGCATTACAATTGATGCTACAGACTCCAAAGGGGAAAGCCAACAAACCATTACAAACTTGTCGGTCAGCGAACAATCTTTGTTTATCCTGGCTGATATACCGGAACTTCTGAACAAACAAGATACTGCCAAATTAAAAATCAGCACACAAAACATCAGTGGAGAAAAGATACACAAGTCTATTCGCTATCAGCTTTTCAGTCTGAAAGAAACAACCTATTACAGGGAAAACCTGAAATCCGATACAGCGTTTACGACCGGCACGCTAATGACTGAAGGTACCTACGACACCCAATCAGCACATTTAATGCTTAATCTGAAAAAATATACATCCGGCAGGTACAAACTCATCTTTACTACGGATGACAAGCATGGTAACCCAGTAGAAACTGAGCACATTTTTATCTTATTTGATAAAAAAGAAAACCGGCCGCCGGTAAAAACCTACACATGGTTACCCGAAAACCGGATCGAAAGTCTGGCCGGAGAAAAGGTTATTATACCTTTCGGCACGTCGGTAAAATGCGCACACGTATTGATGGAAATTAAGTATGGAAATGAGCTGATTAGTTCCCGTTGGATCCGGATGAACAACAACATCCGCACGTTCAGTATTCCTTTTGCTGAAAAACACAGAGCAGGTATCACAGTAAGTTTTACATTTGTCAGAGACGAAAAATTATTTCAGGAAACCGTTTACGTAACCGAAAAAATCATCGAAAAGAAACTGACGCCTAAACTAACTGTTTTCAGGAACAAACTCCTTCCGGGCGAAGCTGCTACATGGACTGTTAACATCCCCGAGGTTGCAGCAAAAGGTAAAATTGCGGAATTGCTTGCCGGTATGTACGACGCTTCATTGGATGAACTGAAACAACATCAGTGGCAGTTTAATCCGGTTTACAGGAGAGCATTCCCTGGTAGTTCAAATTGGAATA